>JAVKCR010000324.1:0-11233 GCA_040222645.1 Rhodospirillales bacterium | reverse complement strand
CCTTGACCGGCAGGTCGAGGGCCAGCGTGCGCAGGCATTCCTCGTGCAGCGCGTCGAGATCCCACTCGG
Organism: Rhodospirillales bacterium; assembly: GCA_040222645.1. Classification (GTDB taxonomy): domain Bacteria; phylum Pseudomonadota; class Alphaproteobacteria; order Rhodospirillales; family HT1-32; genus HT1-32. The sequence continues at coordinate 11,164 of JAVKCR010000324.1, read as the reverse complement.
ACGCCATCGCCTTCGGCGGCATGCAGCGCGCGACGATGTCCTCGATCACCTCGTGGCGCATGTCGACGACGGTGTCGTGCAGGTTCTCCGCGCTCATCATCTCCTTGCGCTGCTCGTAGATGACCTTGCGCTGGTCGTTCATCACGTCGTCGTACTTGAGCAGGTTCTTGCGGATGTCGAAGTTGCGCGCCTCGACCTTCTGCTGCGCCTTCTCGACGGCCTTGTTGATCCAGGGATGAACGATCGCCTCGCCTTCCTGCAGGCCGAGCTTCTGGAGCATGCCGTCCATGCGCTCGGAGCCGAAGATGCGCATCAGGTCATCCTCGAGCGAGAGGTAGAACTTCGACGCGCCCGGGTCGCCCTGGCGGCCGGCGCGGCCGCGCAGCTGGTTGTCGATACGCCGGCTCTCGTGGCGTTCGGTGGCGAGCACGTAGAGTCCGCCGGCCTTGCGCACCTCCTCGCGCGCGGCGGCGACCTCCTCGCGGATCGCGTCGGCCTTCGCCATGAGATCCGGATCGTCGCCGATCTCGCCGATCTCCTGGTCGATCAGCATGTCGGCATTGCCGCCGAGCTGGATGTCGGTGCCTCGGCCGGCCATGTTGGTGGCGATGGTGACCGCGCCCGGCTTGCTGGCCTGGGCGACGATATAGGCTTCCTGCTCGTGGTAGCGCGCGTTCAGCACCTTGTGCGGGATGTTCTTCGATTCCAGCAGCCGGGCCAGATGCTCCGACTTCTCGATCGACACCGTGCCGACGAGGACCGGCTGGCCCTTCTTCCGGCAGGCCTCGATCTCGTCGACGATGGCCTGGTCCTTCTCGGCGATGGTGCGATAGACCTCGTCGTCATGGTCGATGCGCGCGACGGCCACGTTGGTCGGGATCTCCACCACTTCCAGGCCATAGATCTCGCCGAACTCGGAGGCTTCCGTCATCGCCGTGCCGGTCATGCCGCCGAGCTTCGGATAGAGCCGGAAATAGTTCTGGAAAGTGATCGAGGCGAGCGTCTGGTTCTCCTGCTGCACCTCGACGCCTTCCTTGGCCTCGAGCGCCTGGTGCAGGCCTTCCGAATAGCGCCGGCATCCATCATGCGGCCGGTGAACTCGTCGATGATGATGACCCGGTTGTCCTTGACGATGTAGTCCTTGTCCCGGGTGAAGAGGACATGCGCCCGCAGCGCCTGGTTGGCGTGATGCACCAGGCTGACATTGCCGATGTCGTAGAGATCGGGCGATTGCAGCAGGCCCGCCTCGCCCAGCATCTTCTCCATCTTCTCGACGCCGGGATCGGTGAAGGTGACCGCGCGGGTCTTCTCGTCCTTCTCGAAATCTTCCGGGGCGAGGTTCGGGATCATCGAGTTGAGCGCGCCATAGAGTTCCGTCGCACTCTCGGCGGGACCCGAGATGATCAGCGGCGTGCGCGCCTCGTCGACCAGGATCGAATCCACTTCGTCGACGATGGCGAAATTGAACTCCCGCTGGACCATGTCCTCCAGCCGGTAATTCATGTTGTAGCTCTGGTAGTCGAAGCCAAGCTCGTTGTTGGTTGCGTAGGTCTCGTCGGCGGCATATTGCGCCCGGCGCGCATCGTCGTTCAGCCCGTGGGTGATGCAGCCGGTCGACAGGCCGAGGAACCGGTAGACGCGGCCCATCCATTCGGCGTCGCGGCGGGCGAGGTAGTCGTTCACCGTCACCACGTGCACGCCCTTGCCGGTGAGCGCGTTGAGATAGACCGGCAGGGTGGCGACCAGCGTCTTGCCTTCCCCGGTCTTCATCTCGGAGATCATCCCGTTATGCAGGATGATGCCGCCGAGCAGCTGCACGTCGAAATGGCGCTGGCCGAGCGTGCGTTTCGCGGCCTCGCGTACGGTGGCGAAGGCGTCGACGAGGATGTCGTCGAGCGTCTCTCCCCCCTCGAGCCGTCCCCGGAGCCAGCCGGTACGGGCGACGAGGTCTTCGTCGGAGAGTTTCTCCACCTCCGACTCGCACGCATTGATCGCGTCGACGGTCTTCTGGTGGATCTTCAGTGAGCGGTCATTGGCGCTGCCGAACAGCCGGCGGGCAAGGCTTGAAAACATTGTGGGGTCTCTGGTTGTTCTCCGGGCGGGTCAGACATGAGCCGGAAACCGGCACAACAGATAGACGCGGCAGGGGGGTACGTCAACGCCGCCACCTCCCATGATGCGCCGGATTGACGACAACCTGTTGACGAAGCGGCGAATGCGGTAAACATGAGAGGCTTTCCCGCCAAGCCGGAGTTCCGTCCATGAGCACATCCCGCCTGTCGCCGCTGTTCGCGCTCGGCGCCTCGCTGGCCTACATGATCCGGGCCGATGGCGAGACCATGACCGAGGAGCGCGCCAAGTTCCTGACCGTGTTCGGCAAGCAGGTGACCTCGGGCCAGATGACCGCCGAGCAGCTCCAGGCGCTGACCGCCGCGTCTTTCCGTTTCGCCCGGCAGACGCCGCTCCGGGATTTCCTCACGGTGACGGCCCCGCGCCTCAGTTTCGCGCAGAAAATCGCGATCTTCATGAATGTCTACGAAACCGTGCTGGTCGACGGCATGGTGCGCGAAGGCGAACGCGCCATGCTGCGGGAATTCGAGATGCATTTCGAGATCAGCCGGGAAAAGCTCCGCGCGGTGCGCGAACTGCTGCAGATCAAGAACGACACCGGCATCTTCATCGATGACGGGCATCCGCAGAACGACCCGGATTACGGTTTCGACCTCATCTTCATCGGCAGCGGCGAGGATGTCGACATGCCCGAGGGCATGACCTCCGGATAGCCCGGCCGCCACGGAGAAAGGATCGTCAATCATGATGATCGAGATCGAGGACGTCTCCGCGCCGCGCTCACGCCTGCGCCGGCTTGCCGCCAGCCGCTATTTCTACCCGGTCATCGTCTTCGTGCTGCTGACGCCACTCCTGGCTTCCGTTCTCGTGTGGTTCGACCTGTTCGAATGGCTGTACGATTTCAGCCGGCATCACGAGGAATGGCAATTCGACGAGCTATTGCTGTCCGCGGCCGCCGGCCTTGTCGCCGCGCTGGTCGTGCTGGTCGTGCTTGTCTTCCGCGACAACCGGACCGTGAACGCCGTCAATCGACGGCTCCGGGAAATGGTGCTGGCGCAGGAGGAACAGCGGCGTTTCGAGGTGGAAACCCGCAAGATCATCGCGGAGCGCGACCGGCTCAGCGCGATCGGCACCATGGCCGGGGGCTTCGCGCATAATTTCAACAACCTGCTGCTGCCGATCCTCGGGCTTGGCCAGTCCGTGCTCGACGATCTCGACAGCAAGGACCCGCTTCGCCGAGACATGAACGTGATCGTCGACGCCGCCCGCCAGGCCAAGGTGCTGGTCGATACCGTGCTGTCGCAGGCCCGGGCACCCGAGGAAGGCAAGAGCGCCACCCTGTCCGAAGCGCTGCGCAACGCCAGCGCCCTGGCGCGGGCATCGCTGCCGCCCCGTCAGCATCTCGAGGTCGAGGATGCCGGCGAGGTCGCCGGTATCATGGTGCCGGATTCCTCGCTCGGCGCGGCACTGCTCAACCTGGTCGGCAATGCCCGCGACGCCTATGGCGAACGAGAAGGCACGATCCTGATCGAGACGCGCCGGCAGATCTTCCGGGCGCCTCGGCTGGTCGGCGGCACGCTGATCGAATCCGGCAAGTACCTGGCGGTCAGCGTTGCCGACCGTGCAGGCGGGATGTCGCCGGAAACCGCCGCCAGGGCGCTGACCCCGTTCTTCACGACCAAGGCCGCCGGAGTCGGCACCGGGCTTGGCCTGCACAATGTCGCGACGTTCGCCCGGCGCTATCGCGGCGGGGTCGATATCGTGACCGAGGCGGGCATCGGCACCCGCGTCGACATCCTGCTGCGGCTGGCCGGCGACGGCGGTCTCGCCGCGGCCGACCCAGAACCGGGGCAATCCCCGAACCCGGAGCACCCGGCATCATGAAAGCCCTGCTGATCGACGACGAACCGCTGGCCCGCGCCACGGTAAGACGCTTTCTGGAACGGGAAGGCTACGAGGTAATCGAGGCCGAGAACGGCGCGGTCGGGCTCAAGCTTTCCGGCGATCCGGAAATCGCCGTCGTGGTGACCGATATCGTCATGCCGGAACGCGAGGGGCTCGAGGTCATCAAGGAGCTTGCATCGACCCGCCCCGGCCTGCCGGTCATCGCGATCACCGGCGGCGGCGGCGATGCCTCGCGCGCGGTCAGCTACATCGAATGGGCGGAGATCATCGGTGCGAAGGCGGTGCTGCAGAAGCCCTTCACCCGCGAGGACCTCGCCACCGCCATCCGCAAGGCGACACGCTGAGCCGGCGTCAGAGCGGCGGGATGTCGCCGGAACCGTAGCGCCCGGCGAAGTCCGCCCGGAAGGCGTCGAAGCGGCCCTCCGCGATGGCCGCGCGCATCGCCGCCATGAGGTCCTGGTAGAAATGGATGTTGTGCCAGCTCGCCAGCATCGGCCCGAGCATTTCCTGCGTCTTCACCAGGTGATGCAGGTAGGCGCGGCTGAACCTGCGGCAGGCCGGGCAGCCGCAGGTCTCGTCGAGCGGGCGCGGGGCTTCCGCATGCCGGGCGTTGCGCAGGTTGATGGTGCCGCGCCAGGTGAAGACCTGGCCGTTGCGGCCGGAGCGGGTCGGCAGCACGCAATCGAACATGTCGACACCGCGCGCGACTGCCCCGACGAGGTCGTCCGGCTTGCCGACGCCCATGAGGTAGCGCGGCCTGTCCGCCGGCATCATCGGGGTGGTGACATCGAGGGTCGAGAACATCAGTTCCTGGCCCTCGCCCACCGCCAGCCCGCCGATGGCGTAGCCGTGAAAGCCGATATCGGTCAGGGCTGCAACGGATTCCGCGCGCAGGTCACGGTAGACGCTGCCCTGCACGATGCCGAAGATGCCGTAGCCCGGCCGCTCCGAGAAGGCGTCCCGGCTGCGCCTCGCCCAGCGCATGGACAGCCGCATGGATCTTGCCGCCTCGTCCTCGGTCGCCGGATAGGGCGTGCATTCGTCGAAGGCCATGGTGATGTCGGCATCGAGCATGCGCTGGATATCGATAGAGCGTTCCGGGGTGAGTTCGTGGGCGGCGCCGTCTACATGCGAGCGGAAGGTGACGCCGTTCTCGGTCATCTTGCGCAGCTGCGACAGGCTCATCACCTGGTAGCCGCCGGAATCGGTGAGGATCGGGCGGTCCCACTGCATGAACTCGTGCAGCCCGCCAAGCCGCTCGATGCGTTCCGCGCCCGGCCGAAGCATCAGGTGGTAGGTGTTGCCGAGGATGATCTCCGCGCCGGTTGCCTCGACCGACCAGGGGAACATGGCCTTCACCGTCGCCGCCGTGCCGACCGGCATGAAGGCCGGGGTCTCGATGGTGCCGTGGGCGGTCGCCACCCGGCCGCGCCGCGCGCCTTGACCTCCGCCAGCAGCGCCTCGGTGAAATGCAGGCCCGCCGTCGGGGCCGCGACCGCGCCGTCATGGCGGGCGAAGATGGTCTGGTAGTCGCGCTTGTCCGCCGGATCTCCCCCGGTCTCGCGCCGGATATAGGGCGGCAGCGGTGCCGCGCCGTGGCGTTCGAGCGCCGCGAACAGGTCCGCCTCGCCGAGATTGAAATCGAGCCGGATCTCGCCGCCCTCGAACTTCTCGCCCACGATGGCGTGGAAGCCGTCGGCGAAATCGATCTGCTGTCCGGACCTCAGGCGCTTGCCGGGCCGCGCGAAGGCGTGCCAGGCGGCGGGGCCGACGCGCTTGTGGAGGGTCGCCTCGACCTTGACCTCGCCGCGGCGGCCGAACAGCCGGGCCGGGATCACGCGGGTGTCGTTGGAGACGATGACATCGCCTGCGCGCAACAGGCCGGGCAGGTCGGCGACATGGCGGTCAATCGTTCCGGACCCGGAAAGATCGAGCAGCCGCGCGCTTTCCCGCGGCTCCGCGGGCGACTGGGCGATCAGCCGCTCCGGCAGGTCAAAATCGAAGAGATCGACGCGCATGCGGCCGGCGGCGGGTCAGGCGGCAGGATCAGGCGCGGATGGCGCGTTCCACCGACATCGACGGCAGTATCCGGCGCAGCACGCCGAACGGCCCGAGCAGCAGGATCGCCATGGCGAGCTTGGCGGCGAAATCGCCGAGCGCCCAGGTTACCCAGGGCAGGCCTGTACCGGCGAAGGCGAGCGAGAAGAACAGCGCCGTATCGACCGCGGAGCCGGCCAGGCTGGAAGCGAGCGGCGCCTTCCACCATGTCTGGCGGCGCAGCCGGTCGAACACCGCGATGTCGAGCAGCTGGGCGATCAGGAAGGCGGAACCGGAGGCGGCCGCGATGCGCCAGTCGGCGAGCCAGAGCGAGAGCGCCACCCCGAGGGCGAAGCCGGCATAGACGACGCGGCGGGCCTTGACCGGACCGGCGGCGCGGTTGGTCAGGTCGGTGACGAGAAAGGCGACCGGATAGGTCAGGGCGCCCCAGGTCAGCCAGTCGTTGATGGCGAACTGGACGGCGTAGTTGGACAGCCCGATGACGCCCGCCATGGCGGCGATGGCAATGAGAAGACCCTTCATGGCCCCGATCCTCGATTCCGATGTCGCGAAGCGCGAGGGTTTAACGCCGCCGGCGCCAAAAGTCGAGAAAGAAGCGCGCCGTCCTGCAGGCTCAGCTCCCGGTGCCGCGCGCTGTCCCGCCAAGCGCGCTGGCCTCCGCCAGCTTCCAGTAGCGGGTGAAGCGCCTGAGATCGACATCCGGTCCGGGCTCGGCCAGCGGCGGCGGCGCGATGGCCAGTATCGAGGTCTGCCGGGCGAGTCCGGCCGCGATGGCCTTCAGGCCGGGGGACACCGGTTTCGTGAAGGCGATACCGTCACAACCGCAGGCCGCCATCCGTTCCAGCAGGGTTGCCGTCGTTGCGCCCCGCCAGATCTCGGCGCCCGAGCCGAGCGCGCATTCATAGATGAAGGCGAGCCGTTTCAGGCCCCAGCCCCTTTCGGCAAGATAGGCATCGTCGAGCACGACGATGCGGGGGGCGTTGGCAAAGGCCTGGACCGCCGGCGCATCGGCGCCGAGGGATTCGTCGTGCAGCCAGACCAGCGGCTTGACGGGAGTGACGCTCACCGCCGCTTCCTCCCGGTTTTCGATATCCCCGGCGGTGCGCCAAAAAGTTCCTCGGCCAGCATCTCGACCGGCTTGTCGAACGGGCAGGCATCGCGCATGGCGCAGCCGCCGCAATGGGCGCCGCGGGTGTGGGTCTCGAGGTTCTCCCGGTTGAAGATCCAGGGCTTGGTGGCGAAGGTCGAGGCGATCCACTGCCAGGAGAGATTGTTCGCCGCCTCGTCGCCGTCGACCAGGTGGGCGAGGAACCAGCGGGCGCCGGCCTGCCACTTCACCCGCCGGAAATGCACCACGTAGGCGGCGACATACATGCGGACATGGTTGTGCAGCCAGCCGGTTTCCGCGAGTTCGCGGGCGAAGGCGTCCATGCAGGCCAGACCGGTCTCGCCGGCCGGGATGTCGGCCGGCAAGGCGTCGGCATAGTCTTCGGCGCACCAGCCGGTCTTGTATGGCTCGCGGTCCTGCCAGACGCCGTCGCCGATCTCGTCATGGACGCGCAGCCAGAAATCCCGCCAGGCAAGCTCGCGCACCAGCTTGTAGCCGGCCTTCACGCCGGAGCGCGCCAGCACCTCGTCGCGAGCCTCCGCCAGCCCGACCACGCCGTGGCGGATATAGGGCGACAGCCGGGTCACCGCCCCGTCGGTGAAATTGCGGGATTTCGCGTACTCGCCGGGCCGCATCGCCTCGATCCGGACGATCGCCGGCACCGGGCCGCCGCGCATCGGCGACAGCGCGCCGCCGTCGCGGGCGGCGACGTCCGGGAACGCGTCGCGGAGCCAGGCGGCCATCGCCTCGCGGCTGTCGAAATCGTCAGGCAGGCGGGTTGCATTCATGGCCCATGATGCGACGGGCCAGCGGCTTGATGCAAAAGGATTATCGCTACCGGTTCAGAACATCCGCCCGCCGTTCGGCACATCGAGGTCGGGGCGGATCAGCACCACGGCGCCATTCTCGTCGGGGAAACCCAGTACCAGGCATTCCGACATGAACTTGCCGATCTGCTTCGGCGGGAAATTCACCACCCCGGCGACTTTCTTTCCGACCAGCCTGTCCGGCGTGTAGTGCACGGTGATCTGGGCGGAGGTCTTGCGCTCGCCGATTTCCGGGCCGAAATCGACCCAGAGCTTGATCGCCGGCTGGCGTGCTTCGGGAAACGGCTCGGCGCGGATCACCGTGCCGACGCGGATGTCGACCTTGAGAAAGTCGTCGAAGGAAATCGTCATGGGGGGCCTCAGCTCGCGGAATCGATCATCGCCAGTATGGGGCCGCCGACCTCGAAGGCGGCCTCGACGACGGAGAAATGGTGGGTGGCGGGTATGGCGGTGGCGGTGATATGCGCCCCGGTTCCCGCCCAGCGGCCGGTGAACTCGCGCATCTGGCGATGGAATTCCGGGCTTTCGTCGCTGCCGGCGACGCAAAGGATGGGCGCGCGGGTGCGCGGCGGCAGATGTACAGGGCTGTTGCGTTCGGCCGTTTCCATGTCCATCCCGACCTTGTCGTTGATCGGGGTCGGGACCAGCGGCTGCAGGTCGTAGAGACCGGAAATCAGCACCGCGCCGGAGACCGGGTTGTTCGGCAGATCGCTGTCCAGCGTCGAGAAATCGGTGGCGCAGAGCATGGCGCCGAGATGGCCGCCGGCGGAATGGCCGGATATCGAGATGCGCGAGGCATCGATGCCGAGCACCCGGCCGTGGCCGAGCAGGAAGGCCGCGCAGGCGCGCACCTGGGCGACGATCTCGTCCATGGTGACCGTGGGGCAGAGTCCGTAGCTCATCACCGCGACCGCCGCGCCGTGATCGTTGACGCTCTCGGCGACGAAGCTGAAATCCTTCCGCCCCATCGACTGCCAGTAGCCGCCATGGATGAAGAGATGCAACGGCGCATTGCCGACCCGTGGCAGGAACAAGTCCAGCTTCTCCGCCTCGCCCGGCCCGTAGGCGACGTCGAGCAGTTTCGCCGGTGCGCGCGAGCGGTAGTCCTCGCTCCAGTCGGCCCAGGTCGCAAAGAAGTCGCCGTGATCCGGCACCAGGCCACGGTTGTTGTATTGCCTTGCCAGTTCCTCGACCGGCAGATCGCGCCAGTTCATGCGGTTTCCGTTGCCCTCAGGGAAGTACGGCGGTGGTCTCGATCTCGACCTTAGCACGATCTTCCATCAATGCGGAAACCTCGACAACCGCCATCGCGGGATAGTGCCGACCCATGATCTCGCGCCAGGCCTGCCCGATCTCGCGCAGGGCTGCGAGATAGGCCGGCTTGTCGGTGATGTACCAGGTCATGCGGACCACATGTTCCGGCTTGGCGCCGCCGGCGGCCAGCACCGCGACGGTGTTCTCCAGGGTCTGGCGGAACTGGCCGGCGAATTCGTCGGTCTCGAAGGTGCCGTCGGGCAGCCAGCCGACCTGGCCGGCGACGAACACCATCTCGCCGCGCGCCTTCATGCCGTTGGCATATCCCTTCGGCTGCGGCCAGCCCTCAGGCAGGAGTGTCTGCATGTCTGTCTATCCTCTTCGTCGCTTCGGTGCCGGTCGGGCACGCTCTGACCTCAAAAAATGTCGTCATCCTGATGAAAATCAGGACCCATGCCTGAGCCTGCACGATATATCCGGGCGGTGCCGATACCCCGGCTTTTCAACGCGTTGCCCGGCGGTCGGTCTGTCACCTGCGGCGGATGCTCAGGCATGGGTCCTGAATCAAGTGCAGGATGACGAAGTTGGGGTTAATCGCGGTTCCTCTCAACCTCCCCGATCTTGTCATCCTGGGGCCGCCGCAGACGGAACCCGGGACCTCCGGCATCTGCCGGGAGGCCCGAGGTCCCGGATCGGCGCTGCGCGCCGTCCAGGATGACGAGATTGGGAGGAAGGAGGTCAATTGCTCACCCCCTGCCCTCCGCCATCTGGCGGAGCCTGAAGCGTTGGACCTTGCCGGTCTCGGTGCGCGGGAGCGAGGGCAGGAAATCGATGGCGCGGGGGTATTTGAAGGGCGCGATGGTCGCCTTCACGTAATCCTGCATGTCCTTGACCAGTTCCGGCGACGGCTCCTCGCCCTGCCGCAGCACCACGTAGGCCTTGACGATCGAGCCGCGCGCCTCGTCGGGGGCGGCGACAACGCCGCATTCGGCGACCGCCGGGTGGGAGAGCAGCGCCTCCTCCACCTCCGGGCCGGAAATGTTGTAGCCGGACGAGATGATCATGTCGTCGGCGCGGGCGGCGAAGCGGAAGAAGCCGTCTTCACCCTGGGTGAAGGCATCGCCGGTCAGGTTCCAGCCGTCCCGGACATAGACCTTCTGGCGGTCGTCGGCGAGGTAGCGGCAGCCGGTCGGGCCGCGCACCGCGAGCTTGCCGATCGCGCCCCTCGGCAGTTCGTTCATCCCGTCATCGACGATCTTCGCCTCGTAGCCGGGGACCGCCATGCCGGTGACGCCCGGCTGCACCATTTCCTCGGGGAAGGAGATGAAGATATGCAGCATCTCGGTCGCGCCCATGCCGTCCATGATCCCGATGCCGGTGGCGCGCTTCCAGCCCTCGTAGATCGGCGCCGGCAGGGTCTCGCCGGCCGAGACGCATTTGCGCAGCGAGGTCAGGGCGAAATCCTGGGAAAGGTCGGTCATCACCCGGTAGGCGGTCGGCGCGGTGAAGCAGATGGTCGCCCGGAAATCGTCTATGGCGGCGGCCAGCACCGGCGGAGACGCCGCCTCCAGCAGCACGGTCGCCGCGCCGACATGCATCGGGAAGGTCACCAGCCCGCCGAGCCCGAAGGTAAAGGCGATCGGCGGCGAGCCGATGAAGATGTCGGTGACGTTGGGCCGGAGCATTTTCGAGCAATAGCCGTCATTGATCGCCATGACGTCGCGATGGAAATGCATGGTGCCCTTCGGCTTGCCGGTGGTGCCGGAGGTAAAGGCGATCAGCACGGTGTCGTCGGCGGCGGTGCGGACATTCTCGAAGGTCACGGGCTTCGCGGACATCAGGCGTTCGAGTTCCGCTCCCGCACCCGGCTCGCCCGAGCCGTTGAAGTAGCAGACGCGCTGGAGCCGGCCGGTCAGCGCGGTGGTCTTCTCCATCTCGTCGG
>JAVKCR010000323.1:0-12681 GCA_040222645.1 Rhodospirillales bacterium | reverse complement strand
CACGGCAGTGCGCCGGACATTGCCGGACAGGGGGTGGCGAACCCCATGGCCATGATCCTGTCGGCCGCGATGATGCTCGAATGGCTCGGCGAGACCCGCAGCAATGCCGATCTCGATTCGATGGGCATCTGCCTTCGCGAAACCGTGCATGACGTCATCGCCGGGCGCGAAACGCTGACCCGCGATCTTGGCGGTACCGCTGGGACCGCCGACGTCGCGCGGGCCGTCCTCAACCGGCTGGAGCGCCGGATGCAATGACCGGCGAGGCGCCCCTCGACGTCGCGGTAATCGGCTGCGGGTACTTCGCGGGCTTTCACATCGAGGCATGGCAGCGGATACCACGTGTTCGTCTTGCCGCGACGGTCGACAACGATATCGCCCGGGCGGAAGGCCATGGCTGCCCCGCCTGGAGCGACGCCCGGGCGATGCTGCCTTCCGTGGCGCCGGACATCGTCGATATCGCCGCACCGCCGGCGGCACATGCCGACCTGATCGCGCTTGCCGTCGAAGCGGGCGTCAAGACGATCATCTGCCAGAAACCCTTCTGCGGCGACATCGATACCGCGCGCAAGGCGACAAGGCGCGCGGCCGATGCCGGCATTCCGCTGATCGTGCACGAGAACTTCCGGTTCCAGCCCTGGTACCGCGCCCTGAAGGCGGAGATCGCCGGGGGCGCCATCGGCGACCTGATGCAGATCACGTTCCGGCTGCGGCCCGGCGACGGCATGGGTGAGCGGGCCTATCTCGACCGCCAGCCCTATTTCCAGGAGATGCCCCGCTTCCTGGTCCACGAAACCGGCGTTCACTTCATCGACGTATTCCGCTTCCTCGCGGGCGAGCCGGACTGGGTCAATGCCGACCTCCGCCGGCTGAACCCGGTGATTGCCGGCGAGGATGCCGGCACATTCACCTTCGGCTACGAGTCCGGCCTGCGGGCAATGTTCGACGGCAACCGCCTGCTGGACCACGCCGCCGACAATCCCCGGCTGACCATGGGAGAGGCGGTCGTCGAGGGTACGGAAGGCGAGATACGGCTGTCCGGCGACGGTGAACTGACGCTGCGCAGACGCGGGGAGAAAGCCTTCAACCTGATCTTTCACCCGGAAAACACGGACCGGTTCGGCGGTGATTGCGTGTACCAGCTGCAATCCCATGTCGTCGCCAACCTTCTGGATGGAGCGCCGCTTGAGAATATCGCCTGTTCCTATCTCCGGGTGATGGAGCTAGAGTCCCTGATATATCAATCGGCAGCATCCGGCAGCCGAGTTCCGGCCGGACAAGCCGCAATCGCCTAAAGGCGAGGGGAGGCGACAATCCCGACAGAACCGAAAGACGGCAAGGCGCCGTCGCAAAGCCACCGAGCAACCACCGAACTGCGCGAGATGATCGTCAACAACCGGCTGCCGCCGGGCTCCAGCTACCTTGAGAGCGAACTTGCCGAGATGCTTGGCATGTCCCGCACGCCGGTACGGGAGGCCGTTCTCGTGCTCGAGGCGCAGGGGCTGCTCGAGGTCAGGCCGCGCCGGGGAATCCGGGTGCTGCCGCTCAGGGCGCATGACATGTCGGAGATCTACGAGATCCTGACAGAACTCGAAGGCCTTGCCGCCCACAACGCGGCCGAGCGGGACCTTTCGCCCGAGGAACTCGCCTCTCTCGAATCCTCGCTGGAGCAAATGGAGGAGGCGATCAGGAAAGGCGACCGGGCCGCCTGGGCGGAAGCGGACAAGCGGTTCCACGACCGGCTGGTCGCGCTGTCCGGCAACGAGCGGCTGGTCAGCCTCGTCGATTCCTACAACGACCAGGTTCACCGGGCCCGCATCCTGACCCTGAATCTCCGGCCGCTTCCGGAGAAGTCGAACCGGGAACACCGCGAACTGTTCGAGGCGATCAGGAAGGGCGATGCCGCCGCCGCGCGCCGTATCCACACCCACCACCGCGACGGCGCCCGCAAACTGATCGTCGACCTGTTGCAGAAACTAGGCTTCCACCAGGTCTGACCGGCAGCAGGGCAGGCAAGCCGGGCGCTGCCTCTCAGCGCCGGCCGGTGAACCGGTCGAGAATGGCCATGATCTCCGAATCCGCCCCTTCCCGCTCGGCTTCCGCAATATGTTCATAGAGCTGGCTTGCACCCTGGAACATCGTCGCCGCCCCGGTTTCCGGCTCCAGGAACTTCGCGATCTCCAGCATCTCGCCGTCCCAGCGGTAGGCCTTGGGATACATCCGCGGCAGGGCGCCGCGGAACCGGTCATACAATGCCGGCTGGCTCTCCTTCAGTTCGGCGACCAGGCTTTCCAGCGCCCCCGACCGGGCCGCACCGATGGCGATTGCCGAGGCCAGGGCGATCATGCCCTTGTTGATGCCGGCATAGGCCATCTTGAGACCGGAGGCATCACCCAGCCCGTCGGACAGCACCCGGATGTCGAAACCGAGGCCGCGGAGGACCTTCCCGGCCCCGGCCACCGGTCCCGACATGTAGAGACGCGGCCCCGGCCGGCCGGTTACCGGCGGCGCACCGAGGATCGAGCCGTCGCCGAATTGCAGGCCGGCGGCGAGATAGGGCTCCGCGATCGCATGCAGCGTCTGCGGCGCGATGGCGTTGAAATCGATGAAGATCGGCTTGTTCGACGCTTCTCCGAGCAGGTCGAAATAGGAAGCGGCGACGTCCGGCGCGCTCGACGGCGGGATGACCGACAGGATGATCTCGGATTGTTCGACCAGGTCCGCTGCCGAGACGGTTTCCGCCCCCGCCTCCTCTGCCCGCGCGATGGTCGCGGCAGTGCGTCCCGCCACATCCGTCACCACGCGGCCGCCGCCTTCGACGATGCGCCGGGCGACCCCAGATCCCATCGCACCCATGCCGATCACGCCGATTGTCGTCATGCCCTGTTCCCTCGATTTCTTGCCGGTCCCCCTCGGACCGGCGGCATTCCACAATGGCAGTATGACTCGATCCGGCGCCTGTTGTCCGGAGTTTCACGATCCGGGGAAACGGCGGCCTTTTCGCCGGCATCCCCAAGATTTCGAACAATGGACTGAAAATCTCTTCCGTGGGCCGAGGGGGCGATGCGGCGGATAGTTCCGCCACATCGCAACCGCCGGACGGAAAGGATTTCATCCATGGCCGAACTTGAACTGATCAGCAATATCCTCTGCCCCTTCACCCAGCGGGCCGGTATCCAGCTTCTCGAGAAGGGGGTCGCGTTCAGGCGCACCTATATCGACCTCGCCGACAAGCCGGACTGGTTCCTGGCGCTCTCCCCCCTCGGCAAGGTGCCGGTGCTGCGCCACGGCGAGACCGCCCTGTTCGAGACCGCGGTGATCTGCGAGTTCATCGAGGAGACCGGCCCGGCCCCGCTGCACCCGGCCGACCCGTTGGAGCGGGCCCGCCATCGCGCCTGGTGCGAATTCGCCTCCGCGATCATCGCCGACATCTACATGTTCTACACCGCGAAGGACGAGGAGACGGCCCATCGCAAGGCCGGCGATCTCGCCGCGAAATTGGCGCGGACCGACCGTCATCTCGGCGACGGCCCGTTCTTCGCCGGCGAGGCGTTCAGCCTCGTCGACGCGGCCTATGCCCCGATCTTCCGGCTGTTCGACACCTTCGACCGGCTCGGCGATTTCGGCATCTTCGACAATCTCGGGAATCTCCCCGCCTGGCGGCAGGCGCTGGCCGCACTGCAAAGCGTGCAGGACGCCGTTGTCGCCGACTACGACCGTCATTTCGCCGACTACCTGGCGCGCCAGGAATCCTGGTTGTCGGGCCGGTTGGCGGCCTAGTCGCCCCGACCGGCAATCACCGGGGCGAGCTTGCGCAACTCCCGGGCCAGCAGGTCCCGCACGGCCCTGATGCGGGGCTGCGCGGCGACGTCCGGATGCACCAGCAGCCAGAGACCGGTGTCGAGTTCCGGCACCGGTTCTCCGGCCCGCACGAGACCGGGGAGATTTTCCCCGACGAAGCAGGGCAGCAGCGCCAGCCCGACGCCCCGGGCGGCGGCCTTCGCCGCTGCCGGCAGCGTGTTCGCCCGGAAGCGGATGGCGGACGGGTCGCTGTTGCGTTCGAGCCAACGCCCCGGGCCGGAACAGGCGAGCCCGTCATCGAACCCGATCCAGGGCGTCCGGTCACCGGTCGCGCGGGAACTGACGATATCCCCGGTTCCGTACACCGCGAACCCGACCGCGGCGATGCGCCGTCCCTTCAGGCCCGGGTCGGGCGTATCCGTCACGCGGACGGCGATATCGGCATTGCGCTGCGCCAGCGACAGCACCTGGTTGCTGACGATGAGATCGAGGGTGACGTCCGGCAGCGCCTTGCCGAGACCGGCGAGCAGGCCGGACAGCAGGTATTCAGTCACCGCGTCGGGCGCCGTCAGCCGGACCGGGCCCTCGGGCGCATTGTCGCGGCCGGCGATGCGGCGTTCCAGGCCGGCGATGTCCGCCGCCATGCGCGCGGCGAGATCGCGGGCCTCTTCGCCCGCCGGGGTCAGGCGGCAGGATTGCGGATTGCGGTCGACCAGCCGGCAGCCGAGACGGCGTTCCGCATCGCGGAGACGCCGCGAGAGTGTCGGATGACTGATCCCGAGCGCCTGCGACGCCGCGGTGAGCGAGCCCTTCTCCGCGACCGCGAGGACGAGACGCAGGTCATCCCAGGCGAGCGCGCCGCGCAGGTTGGGTGATGCCGGTGAGGCGATCTCGTTCGGCATGTCCGAAAGTTGTCCCCGGGAGGTTTGACCGTCTCCGCAGGATCGCCAGAGCACCGGGAAAAGTCCAGTGCGGCGGCTATCCCGCGGCGTTGCGCGCCGGCGTCCGGCTGGCGAGCCAGGCCCGCCAGCCGCCACAGGCGGAGATGTCGATGCCGCCCTCGGCGCCGGCCGCCTCGCAGATGAAGCCCTTCACCTGCGATCCATCGGCGAGCGTTACCGTGCCGAGTCCGAGCGGGGCCGGGATGCCGGCCAGGAACGCGCCCACCGCTTCCATCGGCAAGGCCCAGACCTCCAGCGCGATCGACGCCCCCTCGCCTTTCCCGACCTTCACCATGCCCGGCCGTTCCGGCGGCCCGCCGGCGAGCGCGTAGAAAGCGTAGTCGGCGGCCGAGACCGCGTGACGCAGGAAGCGTCCGCCCGGGTCGCTAAGCTGGTGGTTGAGCGCAAGGCCGGTCATGTGCGCCCCGCAGACCGCGATTTCGATCTCGCACGGCAGGGCTTTCGCCGGTGCCGGCAGAGGCGGTTCCGCCGTCCAGCCGGTCGCCCCGAGGGTCTGGCCGGCATCGGCGAAGACCAGCGCCACGGAAGCCGCCAGCGCGTCATGGCCCGCGCGCGCCAGCAGCGTGACATTGGCCGGCCGGCCATCGCCCCGCCAGCCGGTCGGCACGGCGATGCCGCAGAGGTCGAGCCGGTTGACGAAATTCGTATAGGTGCCGAGCCGCGAGTTCGGCCCGATCGGGTCGGCCTCGAGATCGGCCAGGCTGTAGAAGGTCGGGATGGTCGGCACGCAGAGCAGGTCGATGCCGGCGAGCCGGCGCAGCGCCTCGGTCTTGAGTTCCTGCAGGCGGTAGAAGGCGCGGAAGCAATCGGTCGCGCTCATGCCCGCGGCCTTGCCGACGATGGTGCGGATCACCGGCAGGATCTCGCCGGGCGCCTCCGCCATCATCGCCTCGATCACGGTATGGCGTTCGGCGACCCAGACGCCGTCATAGAGCATCCGGGCGATGTCGTAGAACAGGGTGAAATCCATCGGCGCAATCTCGGCGCCGGCTTCCGCCAGCCGCGCGACCGCCGCATCGAAGGCCACCGCCTGCTCGCCGTCGCCAAAAAACTCGATACTGGCGGCATCCGGAATCCCGATCCGCAATCCGGCAGGTACTGCTGCCAGCGGCGGCAGGGCAACGGCCCGCGAATAGGCATCCGCCGGGTCATGGGAAGCAACCGCGGTATAGGCTTCCCAGGCATCCGCCACCGTCAGCGCGAAGACCGAGATGGTGTCCAGCGTCCGGCAGGCGGGCACCAGCCCCGTCGCCGAGATCGCGCCCAGCGTCGGCTTGAGCCCGACCAGGTTGTTGAGCGCCGCCGGCGATCGGCCCGACCCCGCCGTGTCGGTGCCGAGCGAGAACGGCACGATGCCGTGGGCAACGGCAACCGCCGAGCCGCTGGAGGACCCGCCCGGCACCAGCGCCGGGTCCAGCGCATTGCGCGGCACCCCGTAGGGCGAGCGCACGCCGACCAGTCCGGTCGCGAACTGGTCGAGATTGGTCTTGCCGATCAGGATCGCGCCGGCGGCCCGCAGCCGCGCGACGGCGAAGGCATCCGCCTCCGCGCTATAGGCGAAGGCCGGGCAGGCCGCGGTGGTCGGCAGGCCCTTGGCGTCGATATTGTCCTTGATGACGAAGGGCATGCCCCAGAGCGGCTTGTCCGGCCCCGGCTCGCCCAGTGCGGCCGCGGCGGCCAGCGTGTCGTCCAGCGGGACCAGGTGGATGAACAGCGCCGGGTCATCGACCCTCGCGATCCGGGCATGGACCTCGGCAATCACCTCCGCCGGCGTGATGCCCGAGCGATAGGCCTCGCGCAGGCCGGATAGCGTGAAGGGTTGCCGTGTCAGGTCCATTTCTCGGGTTCCGTTTCTTGCTGGTTCAGGCGGCGGGACGGCGCGCCGGCGGCTGCGGTGCGGCGGCGAGGAGTTCGCGGGTATAGGGATGGGAGGGGCTACGCATCACCTGCTCGGCCGGCCCCTGTTCGACGATTTCGCCGCCGCGCATGACAACGACCCGGTCGCAGAGCAGCCGCACCACGTGCAAATCGTGACTGACGAAGAGATAGCTCATGCCGAGCCGGGCGCGCAGGTCGACCAGCAGGTTGAGCACGATGGCCTGGATCGAGACATCGAGCGCCGCCGTCGGTTCGTCGAGGATCAGGAAGCGCGGCTCCAGCGCGATGGCGCGGCCGATGCCGACACGCGCCTTCTGACCGCCCGACAGCTGGTGCGGAAACCGGTCGAGCAGATGCTGCGGCAGGCCGACCAGTTCGGCGAGTTCATCGGTCCGGGCCTGGAGTTGCTTCCCCGACAATCCGCCGAGGCGTTTCAAAGGCTCCGCGACCGAAGCGCGCGCGGTGTGGCGCGGGTTGAGGCTGTCGGTGGCGTCCTGGAACACCATCTGGATGTCGCGCCGGAACGGCGACTTGCCGAACGCGCGCACCGGTATCGCCGCGATATCCTCGCCGTCGAACATGATCGCGCCGCCGGTCACATCCTGCAGGCGCACCAGCATTTCCGACGTGGTCGACTTGCCGCAGCCGGACTCGCCCACCAGGCCGACGCTCTCGCCCCGGCGGATATCGAAGGAGATGCCCTTCACCGCCTGCACCGGCCCGCTCTTGCCGGCGAAGGTCTTCTTCAGGTTGATGATCTTCAGCAGCGGATCGTCGGCGATCTCGTGCGGCGGCATCGGGGTGCGGGCCTCCGCCGGCAGCAGGCTGCGGATGCTCTCGCCGTCGCGCGGCGTCGCATCGACCAGCTTGCGGGTATAGGCATGCTCCGGGCTGTGGAACAGCTTCGCCGGCTCCCCCGCCTCGACGATCTCGCCGTCCTTCATGACGACGATGCGGTCGCAATATTGCGCCGCGAGGCCGAGATCGTGGGTGATCAGGATGGCGCTCATCCCGCGCTCGCGGATCAGGCCCGTGACCAGGTCCATCACCGTCTTCTGGGTGGTGATGTCGAGCCCGGTGGTCGGCTCGTCGGCGATCAGCAGGCGCGGGTCGCAGGCCAGCGCGATGGCGATGACGATGCGCTGGCACATGCCGCCGGACAGCTCGAAGGGATAGGAATCGTAGCGCTGCTCGGGATCGCGGATCTGCACCGCCTTCAGCGCCTCGATCGCCTTCTCGCGGGCATTGTGCATGGTGGCGCGGGCGTGCTGGCGCAGCACGTCCTCGATCTGGTGGCCGACCTTGCGGATCGGGTTGAGCGCTGCGCGCGGGTTCTGGAAGATCATCGAGATCTCCCGGCCGCGGATCGAGCGCATGTCGGACTCGGATGCGCGGCGCAGGTCGATGCCGGAATAGGTCGCCTCGCCGGCCCGGATCGAGCCGCCTGAATCGAGGATGCGCATCAGCGCATAGGAGGTGACCGACTTGCCGGAGCCGCTTTCGCCGACGATGCCGAGGGTCTCGCCCTTGTCGAGCTCGAAGGAGATTCCGCGCACCGCCTCGACCTCGCCCCTGCGGGTGCGGAAACCGATGGCCAGATCCTTTACCGAGAGCATGCGATCAGGTCCTCTTCCGCGGATCGACGATGTCGCGCAGACCGTCGCCGAGCAGGTTGAAGGTGAAGACCGCCAGCATCAGCCAGAGGCCGGGGAACAGCGCCAGCCACCACTCGCCGGAGACGATGTAGTTGGCGCCCTCGGCCACCATGATTCCCCATTCCGGGGTCGGCGGCCGCACGCCGAGGCCGATGAAGCTGAGACCCGCGGCATTCAGGATCGCCCAGCCGAGATTGAGCGAGACCTGCACCATCATCGGCGGCAGCGCGTTCGGGAAGATGTGGAAGGCCAGCACACGCGCATCCGAATTGCCGCAGAGCCGGGCGGCGAGCGCGAACCCCGCATCGCGGCGGATGTTGACCTCGGCACGGACCAGACGGGCGTAGAACGGCACGTTGATGATCGCGGTGGCGTAGATGATGTTCTCCACCGTGTTGCCGAGCGCGGCGACGATACCCATCGCCAGCACGAACAGCGGGAACGCCATGATGGTGTCGAGGATGCGGTTCAGCACCGCGTCCAGCAGGCCGCCCCAGTAGCCGGCGATGGCACCGAGGATCGAGCCGGCGACGAAGGAGAGCGCGACCGCCGCAACCGAGATGATGAGGTCGAGCCGGGTTGCGACGATCACGCGGGAAAAGACGTCGCGGCCAAGGGAATCGGTGCCGAACCAGTGCGACGTCGAGGGAGGCTGCAGGGCCATGGCGGCATTCGAGGCCAGCGGGTCGTAGGGCACCAGGTAGGGGCCGAACAGCGCCGAAAGAATGATCAGCGCGAACATGACGAACGCCATCAGCGTGACGGGGTTCTCCTTCAGCACGTAGACCAGATGGTCGAGCGAGCTCATCTGCCGCGGCGGCGCGGTGGCGGCCGGGGTGACGGGAACTGTCTGGGGAGCGGTCATCGCGAGTCGAACCCGATGCGCGGATCGATCAGGGTATAGGCGAGATCGATCACGAGGTTGAGGAGGACGAAAAGCAGCGCCATGGCGAGCACGAAGCCCTGCACGGCGGCATAGTCGGAGACCACCAGCGCCTCGACCGCGTAGGAGCCGATGCCGGGCCAGGCGAACACCTTCTCGACCAGCACGTTGGCGCCGAGGGTGAAGGAGAACACCATGCCGAGCGTGGTGACCACGGGCAGCAGCGCGTTGCGGAAGGCGTAGCCGAACAGCACCTTGCCGCCGGAAAGCCCCGCGGCGCGGGCGGTGCGCACGAAGTCGGAGCCGAGCGCGCCGAGCATGGCGGCGCGGGTCATGCGGGCCAGCGGCGCCAGCGTGAACAGCCCGAGCGTGACCGACGGCAGCACCAGCTGCTTCAGCGCGCCGAGCCAGGTTTCCATGTCGCCGGCGAGCGCCGCATCGATCAGGTAGAAGCCGGTGACATGGTCCGGCGAGATGTAGATGAAGTCGAGCCGGCCGAGCGGCGACGGCGCGATGCCGAGGAGATAGTAGAAGACATAGACCAGCACGATGCCGGTGAAGAAGGTCGGCAGCGACACCCCGGCGGTGACCAGCACCCGGCAGAGATGGTCGATGGCCGAGCCCGGCCGGGTCGCGGCCAGCACCCCGAGCGGGATCGCGACCGAACAGGAGAGGATCAGCGCCGTCAGGGTCAGTTCGAGAGAGGCCGGCAGCCGGTTGGCGAGATCGCTCGCCACCGGCTGCCCGCTCGAGATGGAACGTCCCAGGTCACCCTGCAGCAGGTCTCCGACATAGATGAAGAACTGCTGGAACAGCGGCTTGTCCAGGCCAAGGGCTTCACGGACCTGGGCAATGGCGGCTTCGTCGGCGGCGGCGCCGGCGAAGAAAACCGACGGGTCGCCCGGCAGGGCGCGGGTCAGTATGAAACTGATCACCACGACCCCGATGACGACCGGGACCGCCTGCGCGATCCGGTAGAGGGTGGACCTGAGACGCGGGGACATCTGTCTAGACCGTCTTGAGCGGCCGGATATCGAGCTGGCGATGGAACCAGAACTCGTAGCCGTCCGCGCCGTTGGAGGCGACGTTCAGGGCCGGCTGCCAGAGCGGGATGCGCGGCAGGTCCTCGAAGGCGATCTCGTACAGGCGCTTGATCTTCGGCGCGTAGGCCGGATCGTCCATCTCCATGTGCAGGGTCTCGTCGACCAGCTTCTCGACTTCCGCGTTCTCGTAGTTCGACGAGTTGAAGAGGTGCCCCTTCTTGTAGGCCCAGAAGAAGTAGTAGTCGGGCGTGTTCAGCCAGCCGCCGAAATTCTCGAGATGGAAGGCGAGACGCTTCTCGACCAGGCAGGCGGTGCGCCAGTTGGCATCGGGAATTTTCTCGAGTTCGGTCTTGATGCCGAGCTTGGCGACGCTTTCCTGGATCAGGAGCGCGGTCGGCTCCATCCAGTCGGCGAGACCGAGGCTGATCGAGATCGGCACCGTGAAGCCGCTGGCATAGCCGGACTTCGCGAGATGCGCCTTGGCCTTCTCCATGTCGGTCGCATAGGGCGACTTACGCGGCCAGGCGAGGTCCTCGTAATTCGTGTCGCCACCCCAGAGCGGGGCGCCGCGGCCATAGGCCGCGGTCTGGAAGATGTCCTCGTAGGGGATGGCGTAGGCGATCGCCTTGCGGACGTCCGGGTCCTGGAACGGCTCGAACCTGGTGTTCAGGCCGACCACATGCATGCAGTTCTCGATCGGGGTCGAATAGACCGTGACCTTGTCGGCGAGTTCCTTGGCATCCTTGTTCGGAATGTCGAACGAGAGCTGCACGTCGCCGCGCTCGATCAGCGCCCGGCGGGTGGCCGGGCTCGGCACCTCGCGCAGGATCACGCGCTTCACCGCCGGCAGCGGGCCGCCGACCCACGCATCGTTGCGTTCGTAGACCAGCTGCTCGCCCGGCTGCCACTTGATGACCTTGAAGGCGCCGGAACCGGCAGGGTTCTTGTGCAGGTATTCCATCGCCCAGGGGTCTTCCTTGGTGGCGTTCGCCAGCGCGACCTCGGCATTGATGATGAAGGGCACCGGCACCGCGAGATCGGGGATCGAGAGCTTCGACGGCTTGTCGAGCTTGACCACGAAGGTCTCGTCATCGATCACGATGAACTGGTCCGGGCGGACGAGACCGCCGGCCTTCATCTGCACGGTGGGGAAACCGCCGACGGAAACCGCGCGGTCGAACGACCATTTGACGTCGCCGGCCGTCACCTTCTTGCCGTCCCAGAACACCGCGTTCGGCTTCAGCTTGAAGGTTACCGTCAGCCCGTCGTCGGAGACGGTCCAGCTTTCCGCCAGTTCCGGTTCGAGCACCGAGTAATCGTAGGACAGCCCGCCGCCGGGTGCGGCCTTGGTGCCGAAGGAGACCAGCCGGTCGTAGCAATTGACCGCCACCTGGTAGGAGGCGCGGTTGGTGCCGGTACGGTGAAGGTCCAGGCTGTTGATGGTCTGGCCCGTGACCGCAACCAGCACGTCGCGCGTTGCCGCTTCCGCCGGCAGCATCTTGAGGAAGGGCAACATCGAGGCGCTCAGGGCGCCGGCCCCGAGTTTCACGAAGGTACGCCGGGAAGTCTTGAATTCAGCCATTGGTCCGCCTTTCGCTGGTTGGGCACCGCTTTCTTTTTGCGGTGCAACAAAACTCGCCTCAGGCTCCGGCAGATCAGCGCGTAAAACAAATGCTAAAAAATCACAAATCCGTTGCTTTTTTTGCACCGGTAAGGTGAAACTTCATTTCCATGAGGCACTTGCAGACATTCCGGCTCATCGAAGCCGTGTCGAAAGCGGGCTCCATCCGCCGGGCGGCGGAGGACATGAACCTCACGGCGTCCGCGGTAAACCGCCGTATCCGCAATTTCGAGGACGAGTTCGGCAGCGAGATATTCGAACGCCTGCCGCGCGGCATGCGCCTCAACCCGGCCGGCGAACTGCTGATGCACCACATCCGCCAGCAGCGCATGGACCTCGCCCGGCTGCAGTCCCAGGTCGCCGATTTGTCGGGCGAGCGCCGCGGCCATGTCACGATCGGCTGCTCGCAGGCGCTGCTGCCCTACTTCATCCCGGAAGAGATATCGCGCTACCGGCGCGAGCATCCCGGCGTGACCTTCTCGGTCGTCGTCCGCGACCGGGAGCAGGCCGAGCAGGACCTCGCCCGCTTCCAGACCGATCTCGCGCTGGTCTTCGAGCCCGTGCACATGGTCGAGTTCGAGGTGCTGCACATCATCCCGCAGCCGGTCTGCGCGGTGTTCGCCGCCGACCATCCGCTCGCCGCCAAGAAGGTGCTGCGTCTCCGGGACTGCCTGGCCTATCCCTGCATCCTGCCGAGTTCGCGTTATGGCGTGCGCCACCTGCTGGAAATGGCGGCGCGGCGCAGCAACATGATGCTCTCGCCCAGGGTCGAGACGGAATCCTTCTAGCTGATCCGCCATTACGTGCTGAAGGAGGCCTGCATCGGCTTCCAGATCCC
>JAVKCR010000322.1:0-6773 GCA_040222645.1 Rhodospirillales bacterium | reverse complement strand
TACAACGCCCTGCCACAACAAGAAAGCTGTTGGCAGGACAAGCAGGGCCAGCCCGGTCGCGCTGGCCATTCCGCCGATCATTGGCGCTGCGATGCGCCTCATGACTTCCGATCCCGTTCCGTCTCCGAACATGATTGGCAGAAGCCCGGCGATCACGACCGAGACCGTCATGATGACCGGCCGGATACGTAGCAGAGCCCCGTCAATAACGGCCTGCCGCAGGTCCTGATGAGTGAACTCGCGGCCTTCTTCTACGCATAAGGCGCGGCGGGCCTTCAGAGCCTGCTCAAGATAGACCAGCATGATCACACCGATCTCAACGGCCACGCCCGCGAGCGCGATGAATCCTACGCCGGCGGCGACCGAGAGCCTGTAGTCCAGAACATGCAGGAACCAGAGCCCCCCTGTCAGCGCCAAGGGGAGTGTCCCGAGGATCAACAGGACGGGCATCATCCGCCTGAAATTCATGAACAGCAGGAGGACAATGACCCCAAGCGTCACGGGTACGACGAGAGAGAGGCGGGCCTGCGCCCTCTGCATGAACTCGTACTGCCCGGACCATCGCAGCGAATAACCCGCTGGAAGCTCGAGCTCTCTTTCGATCGCCGCACGCGCTTCGCGAACATACGACCCGATATCGACACCGGTGATGTCGATATAGACCCAGCCATTCAGCCGCGCATTTTCGCTGCGGATCACACCAGGTCCGTCGGACACGGAAATGCCCGCGATACGACCAAGCGGGATTTCCGCGCCTGAAGGCGTGATAACGGGAAGATCCCTCAATTCCTGGAGCGAGCCGCGGTAGTCGGCCGGATATCGCAGATTCCGGGTACCGTTCGCGCCCTTCCACCGTCTGGGTGATCGTCATGCCGCCAATGGCGGTCCGCACGATGTCATGCACGTCTTCGATATTCATGCCGAAGCGCGCTGCCTCGGAGCGGTTGACCTCAATGTCGATGAAGCGCCCCCCGGTCACCCGTTCTGCATAGACAGAAGCCGTTCCGGGAATTCCGGCGATGATGTCTTCAACCTGGGTCCCGAGATCGGCGATGACGTCGAGATCGGGTCCGGCGATCTTGATGCCGACCGGAGTCTTGATGCCTGTCGCCAGCATGTCGATCCGGTTGCGGATCGGCATGATCCATACATTGGTGAGGCTGGGGACCTGTACGATGGAATCCAGCTCACTGCGGATATCATCCATCGTTACCCCGGGGCGCCATTCGCTGCGGGGCCGAAGCTGGATCGTGGTCTCGATCATCGTCAGCGGCGCCGGGTCGGTCGCGGTATCGGCCCGCCCCGCCTTCCCGTGAACCGTCAGCACTTCGGGGACAGTCATGATCAGCCGGTTTGTCTGCTGCAGGATCTCGGCCGCCTCGCTGACGGAAACGCCGGGGTAGGCGCTTGGCATGTAAAGGAGGTCGCCTTCGTCGAGATCCGGCATGAACTCGCTGCCCAACCGCGCGAGAGGAATCGCCATGGTGAGGACAAGCGCTGCCGAGAAAACCAGGGTGACGCCGGGGTGGCGCAGGGCGGTTCCCAGAAATGGCCGATAACCGGCGGTCAGGACCCGGTTCACAGGATTGGCGTGTTCCGGGGTGATCCGGCCTCGGATCAGATACCCCATCAAGACCGGCACAAGGGTGACAGACAGGCCCGCTGCGGCCGCCATGGCATAGGTCTTGGTGAACGCCAGCGGATGGAACAAACGGCCTTCCTGTGCTTCCAGCGCGAAGATGGGAATGAAGCTGAAGGTGATGATCAGCAGGGAGAAGAACAGCGCTGGGCCGACCTCAGCCGTTGAATCGGCGACGATCCGCCAGCGATTGTCCCGTGTGAGCGGTGTTCGTTCCACATGCTTGTGGAAATTCTCGATCATGACGATCGCTGCATCGACCATCGCGCCGATGGCGATCGCAATTCCGCCGAGTGACATGATGTTCGCGTTGATGCCCTGGAGGTGCATGACGATGAAGGCTGCCAGAATGCCGAGCGGCAGACTGAGGACCACCACAAGCGACGAGCGCAGGTGGAAGAGAAAGACCGCGCAAACCAGGGCAACGATCAAGAATTCCTCAAGCAGCTTTTCACGCAGCGTCTCGACGGCGCGCTCGATCAGTCCTGCCCGGTTATAGGTGACGACGATTTCGACACCTTCCGGCAGAGAGGCTTGCAGCTGTTCAAGGCGATGTTCGACTCGCTCAATCGTGGCCAGGGCATTCTCGCCATAGCGCATGATCACGACGCCGCCGGCCACTTCGCCCTCGCCATTGAGTTCTCCGACGCCCCGGCGCAGTTCCGGCCCGGTGCGTACCATCGCGATATCTGACAGAAGGATGGGCACGCCATTTTCAGCCATCGAGACAGGGATGGCGCGGATGTCGTCTTCGCCTGTCAGATAGCCTGACGCCCGGACCATGTATTCGGCTTCCGCCATTTCGAGCACACGCCCGCCGCTTTCACGGTTGCCGCGTTCAATGGCGCGCCGCACGTCCGAGAGCGGGATGGAGAGGGCGCGGAGCCGGTCGGGGTCAACCACGACCTGGTATTGCCGCACCATTCCGCCGATCGAGGCGACTTCGGAGACTCCCTCGATTGTCTGGAGTTCATAGCGCAAGAACCAGTCCTGGATGGAGCGCAGCTGGGAAAGATCATGCCGCCCTGAACGATCAATCAGGGCGTATTGGTATATCCACCCCACCCCAGTGGCATCGGGCCCGAGAGCGGGGCTGGCCTCGCTGGGCAGGTTAGGGGCGACCTGGCTGAGATATTCAAGTACCCGCGAGCGGGCCCAGTAAAGATCGGTCCCTTCTTCGAAGATCACGTAGACATAGCTGTCGTTGAAGAAGGAATATCCCCGCACTGTCACCGCGCCAGGAACCGACAGCATGGCGGTTGTGAGCGGATAGGTCACCTGATCCTCGACCACCTGAGGGGTCTGTCCGGGGTAGGTCGTCTTGATGATGACCTGAACATCGGAAAGATCCGGGATTGCATCGAGCGGCGTTCTTTGCATCGACCACAGTCCGGCCAACGCCAGAAAGAGCGACGCCAGGAGAACCATCACGCGATTGCGGATCGACCAGTGGATGAGTGACGTGATCATTGCCCGCCCTCCTCATCGGAGTCGGGCACGATATGCGAGATCAGCCATCGCCCTTCGTCGTTCACTATGGTGAACCGAACACGGTCACCGGGTGCCAAACCGGAAAGCTCGACCCCTTCCGCAGCAGTGAACGCCATCTCCATGGCAGGCCAGGACAGGGCCGGTATCGGCTCGTGGGCGAGCGTCACCATGCCGTGCTGCGGCATGACCGAGATCACAGCTCCCACGCCGTCTACATCACCATCGCGGGCTCCTGGCATTTCCATACCCATGTCGCCCCCGTCCGGCGCTCCGCCAATGCCCGGGGAAGCTGCGGAAGGATCAGGCATGCTCATGGGAGACGGTCGCTCGTCGAGTGGCCGAGCGCTGTCGCCGGTCGGCCCGGGCGGGGTCATCCTGAGGATGGCGCCCTGAAGGCTTGCCTCGGAATCCAGCAGAAATTGTCCTGAAACGACAATGGTTTCGCCTTCGGATAGACCGGACAGAATCTCCGTGCGCCCTCCAGACTCCATGCCCGTTTCAACACGCGCGGGAATAAACCTGTCCTCGCCGGTCAGGACAATCACGCGCTGCGAACGGGCGGTCGTGATGACGGCCTCGCGTGAAACCGACAGCACACCTGTCCGGGGTTGCGCGGACAGCACTGCGTTGACGAACATGCCGGGGCGAAGGTCTCCGTCGCGGTTCGCGATCCGGCTGCGAACCCGGATGGTTCGCGTTTGCGGATCGACAGTGGGGTAGACATATTCGATTTCACCACGCCATTGCCTCGCCGGCAGGGACGGAGTGGTGACGAGCACGGACTGACCCGGACGCGCGTCGCTTGCGTGGTGCTCGAACACGTCGAGAACGACCCAGATGTCCGACAGATCCGCGATTGTCATGATCGGGTCCCCGGGGCGCACATACTGGCCTTCACGAACACTCAGTTCCGTCACAACGCCAGAATGGCTGGAGTAAACCGGAAGACGGTCCTGAACGGCGCCTCGCGCCGTCAGCGCGTCGATCTGTGCCGACGACAATCCAAGCGCGCGCAAGCGGGACCGCGAGGCGGAGATCAGTGCCGTTCTCTCTGTGCGCTGTGCCTGAAGGAATTCGCCCTGCGCCGTTGCGATCGCCGGTGAGTACAGGGTGAACAGAGCGTCGCCAGCCTGGACCTGGTCTCCGACAGCCGAGACCGGAAGGGTTTCGATCCAGCCCTCGGCACGCACATTGATAGCGACCGTGGAAGCGTCGATCGGCCTCACATAACCGACGGCGCGGATCTCGCGGCTGAAATCCGTGCGCCGGACGATGTCCGTGCGCACGCCGATATTGTTGGCGACAGCCGGGTCGATTCGGAGCCCGTCCTCGTCGCCGGCGGAATCGGAGTCAGCATAGACAGGCACCAGCTCCATACCCATGGGTGATAATCCGGGTTCGTCACGCCGGTATGTCGGGTCCATCGGCGCAACCCAGTAGAGAATTTCGCTCTGGGCGGAATCTGGTTCGGTCATCGTCGGCGAGGACCCGAAGAAGCGCCCTGCGCCATAAACAACCGCGAGCGTGATGACGGCGCCTGCGGAGGCAAACGCCAAGGCGCGAAGGATTGACGGATTCATTGGACATCTCCCGTCAGGTAAAGAATTTGGGACGCGGCGACGCTCCGGTCGGTTTCAAGCCGAAACAAGGTGAGTTCAGCATCGAGAAGGGCGAGTTCAGACCGGACCAGTTCCGAGTAGTCGGCCGTCTGGTTTTCGTAGGCGAGAAGCACAGCCTCCCGAGTTTCCCGAGCCGCTGGGATGATTCCGGATCGCTGCAACGCGATTGCTGCATCTAACCTGTCGATACGAGCTTGCTCAATCTGGAGTGTGCGGCGCAGATCAAGAAGCAGGGCCTGGCGGGAATACTCCGCGGCGGCGACCTCGTCGCGAGCGGCGAGCACCGTTTCGTCCTGGCGTGTCCGCTCGAAGAGAGGCATCTCGAAACTGACACCAATCGTGGCGGTATCGGAGCGCCCGAAGCGGAGGCCGTATCCGGCCTCGACACCCCAGGCGGGGTGGTATTGTTGCTCTGCCAGTTCCACGCCGGTTTCGTGTGCTTCAATCCGGGCATCGATGACGGCGACGGCCGGATGGCGCGCCAGAGACGACAACGCCTCCTGCCCGTCCGGAAGAGCAGGCAGACGCACGTCCGACATTGAGGCAGGTCGATGGAGTGCATCGTCTCCGAGATAGCGGGCCAGCCTGGCGCGAGCCATGTCTGCCTGTTGATCAATCTCTGTGAGCCGGCTTTGCAGGATTTGCGTTTCGAGATCGGACCGGATCACCTCATGACTGTTTTCACGGCCGGCGGCGTAAGCAGCAAGCAGGACACCGGAGAGACCCTCGAGCGTTGAAAGACGCTGCAGCGTCTGTTCCCTCGCCAATTCCCAATAGCGTTGTTCCAGCCAGTTGCTGCGGACGTCGAGAACGATCTCTCGCAGGGCTAGATCGCGGCGCGCACGCTCCTCGCGTGCCCGGGCCCGTTCTTGCGAGCGGGCGAGTCGCAGGCTGTCACCTCTTGGAAACATCTGCCGGAGCGACAGGCGCAGTTGAGACATTGGATCGCCTGTTGGGTCCAGCGTCGTAAGGGGCAGGTTCGTGATCGCCGCAGTTTCGGAAGCCGGTCGCCGCAATGCGGCGGCCGGTGCGGTCCTCGCCTCCCTACCACTCGTGTCCGTGATGGGAATGATCTGGTTGTGGCGGGATACCGGAGACACCGTCCGCCTGGCCGATCACGCAGAGGCGACTTTCTGGTTTGTTCTACCGTCCCTGCCAATGTTCCTGCTCATCCCGGCGCTCTTGCGCCGGGATGTCGGGTTCTGGGCCGCTCTCGGACTCGGCTGCCTCCTGACCATCGTGCTCTACGGTCTTGTCGTGTTCACGGCACCACGACTGGGCATCCGGCTGCCCTTCTGACCCTGGTCGATGGCTACGAGCCTGGCTGCCGCAGTTCACACCTTCTTGAATGGTATCCGCGATGCTAGGGTGCCATCTTCGTGAATGGACCGGAATCCGTGCTGAACCCAGCCTCCATAATTTTCTCTGCCCTCCGGGTATTGAGCGCGGCACTTCTGGCAGCCGCCCTTTCCATTGGGTCCGTCTCGGATGCCGACGCGGCGCCTGAGGATGGAGGCATGGCCGGGATGGAGACCATGTGCGAGCACGAGATGTCCGATCCGGACATGCCGCAATCCATGCCGATGGAAGACTGCGAGGGATCGGGCGAGTGTTGCGACGCCTGCCAGATGGCCGACTGCCCGCTGGTTGCGGGATCGCCAACCTGTCCGCTTCCTCAGAACGTCACGATCGGCCGGGTCTCGTTGCCTGGATTGACGCGCCTTGCGTTATCTGACGATCGTTTCGCCTCGATTGCCTACCTGACTCCCAGACGACCTCCCCGAATCTGATTCCTGCGCCGTTTCACAGGCGCTTTCGACGAATCATTTTCGAGGAGATACCCCATGTTTTCGAACCTCATGCTGGCGGCGCTGATCGGCGCCGGCCTTCAATCGGCGTCGCCCGGTCCATTGAGCCTCGCGGAAGCCATCCATATAGCTCGGCAACAGCCCGATCCTTCCGTGTCCCGGTATGACGCTGCCGCGCGTGCAGCCCGTCATCGCGGCGAGGCGGCGGCGGTTCTG
>JAVKCR010000321.1:0-3981 GCA_040222645.1 Rhodospirillales bacterium | reverse complement strand
CAGCATGCCGCGCAGTTCCGCGAGATCGCCCGGCGTCGGGGCCGCCTCGGCCCGGCGGTATTTCCCGACCCGCATCGCGCCCTGCACCTGTTCCGCCAGCATGTCCTCCGGCAGCGCCAGCACCACCGGCCCCGGCCGGCCGGAGGTGGCGGTGTGGAAGGCGCGGCTGACATATTCCGGCACCCGGGCCGGGTCGTCGATCTCGGCGACCCATTTCGCCATCTGGCCGAACATGCGCCGGTAATCGACTTCCTGGAAGGCCTCGCGCTCGATCATGTTGCGCGCGACCTGGCCGATGAACAGGATCATCGGCGTCGAATCCTAACGCGCGATATGCAGGCCGGCCGCCGCGTTCGCCGCCCCCGGACCGCGGGTGACGAAGCAGATGCCGGGCTCGCCGGTCATCTTGCCCCAGGCGTCCGCCATCATCGACGCGCCGCCTTCCTGGCGGCAGACGGTGACGCCGATCTCCGGCGCATCGACGAAGGCGTCGAGAACGGAAAGATAGCTTTCGCCCGGCACGCAGAACACCTGGCGGACCCCTTCGGTCACCAGCGTGTCGACGAGCATCTGCGCCCCTGTCGGAGCGTTCGGTCGCATGTCCATGTCAAGATTCCGGTTGGATGTTTTCCTCTGGCGGCGATGCTAACGCATACCGCCGGGGAGCGCATGTATGAATGCACGCGCGCTTTGCCGGATCGCGAGAAAGCGGGATGGGTTCTACCCCGAGCTATCCAACTCCCCAACGTCATCCTGAACTCGATTCAGGATGACGATGGAGGAGGGCTGAAAAATCGAAAAAAAATTGGCCAAACAGCCAGTCCGGCCCTCAGTAAGACCGCTTCACCATTTCGGTGATGGTCAGACCGATCTTGTCGTCGACGACCATGACCTCGCCGCGGGCGATGAGGTTGTCGCGGACCAGCAGGCGCGCCTCGTCGCCGACACGGGCGTCGAGTTCGATCACCGCGCCGCGGCCGAGCTTGAGAATCTGCGAAACGGTCATGGTCGTCGCGCCGAGAAGCGCGATAACCTCCACCTTCGCATCGCTGATAGCGTCGTCGAATTCCTTATCTTCGGCCATGTCCGGCTCCTGCGACTCGACATATTATATACCGTGCGGCGAAAACCCCAACATTGCTGATCACGCCGGCCGCGCGGCCTTCAGCACGGCATCGGCGATGGCCGCGATATCCTCGAGCCCGAAGACCTGCCGGCCGGGGGCTGCGACCGCCCGGTCGGTCGCGATGGCGACGTTCTGCGGGTCGGCGGGATACAGCAGCGGCTTACCGGTTTCCGCACGGTGGACCTCGAGCTTCGGATGCGGATAGGCCTTGAAGCCCTCGATCAGCAGCAAGTCCACATCGCCGACAGCCGCCTGCACGTCGGCCAGCGGCGGTTCGCTGCCGTCTTCGTAGCGGGTGTCGATGGCGAAGCGGTGCAGACCGTAGACGCCGACCTCCCGCGCGCCGGCATCGCGGTAGGCGCGCGCCGCCGGTTCGTCGCGCAGCACGTCGACATAATGATGGGTATGCTTGATGGTCGCCAGCGTGAGCCCGCGGCCGGCCAGTTCCGGCAGCAGTTTCAGCAGCAAGGTGGTTTTTCCCGACCCGCTCCAGCCAGCGATTCCGAAGACACGCATCGGCGTCCGGTCAGCCCCCCGCCGCGGGCTTCTTGCCGAGGCCGTTGAGTTCGACCCACTGGCGGACAAGGTCCATCGCCTTGTCGACATCGTCGCTGGACAGCTTGCGGGCCAGCTCGGTGCGGGTGACCGCCGCGCCTTCCCAGCCGTTGCGGACCGCGAGTTCGAGCCACATCAAGGCCAGCACCGGGTCCTGCGGCACGCCGTCGCCGCTGAGATAGAGAACGCCGAGATTGTTCTGCGCCGGGGCGATGCCGGCCTGGGCGGCGCGCTCGTAATAATCCGCCGCCCGGGCGAGATCCTTCGGCACGCCCATACCCTGTTCGTGCAGCAGGCCGATATTGAACTGCGCCGCCGCCAGCCCCTCGTCCGCCGCCACGCCGAGCCACCTTGCCGCTTCGGCCGGATCTGCATCGACCCCGCGGCCGGCGAGCAGCGCCACGCCGAGCGCGAAGGCGGCGTCCACATGACCCTGTGCCGCCGCGGCCTCGAACCACCGGGCGGCTTCCGCCGGGTTCGCTTCGCCGTGGACGCCCTTCTGCAGCAGAACGCCGTAGAGATACTGGGCCCGCGCATTGCCGGCACGCGCCTCGCGCTCGTACCAGCCGAGCGCGCCGCCATAGGTCGCAGGCGGATCCGCTGCCAGCGCAGCACCGCCGAAACCGACAACCAGCAGGAGGGGCAACAAAAACTTCATTCGCGCAATCTAGACGAATGAATACGGTAAAACCAAACTTTTAGCGCAGTGCAGCATGGTGAATATTACCGCCGCCCCGGCAAGTTCTGCCGGGCGCCGTCCGTCGGCAACACCGTTACTTGCTGGCCGGGGTGAAGAGGAGCGGCGGCGGCGCCACCACCTTGCCGGCCGGGTCCTCGTCCTTCGGGGGCGCCCCGACGAAGCCGGTCATCCGGCGCCGGTCCCGATCGTAGGCACTTGAATAGCAAGTGATATCCGACAGGCTCTTGTAGCAGTAGAGCGGCCCGTCATCGGGTGCCGCGCCCGTGGAGCGAACGATCTCGTCCGATCCGCAGGCGGCAAGCAGGAGCGGAATGGCGGCAATCAGCGGCAGTCTGGTCATGGGTTTCTCCCGGATCCTCGGTCAGTTTTCCGGGAGACAACCGCAAGCGCCGTGCCAGAGTCAGGAGCCGGCGACGTCGATCACCATGCGGCCCTGCACCTGGCCCTTGAGAATCTCCCCGGCGAGTTTCGGCAGGTCGTCGAGTGTCGCCACATGAGTGATCGCCTCCAGCTTCCCGGCCGGCAGCGCCTCGACGATGCGGTTCCAGGCACGCACCCGGTTCTCATAGGGCTGCATCACCGAATCGATGCCGAGCAGGTTCACGCCGCGCAGCAGGAAGGGCAGCACCGTGCCGCCGAGATCGTTGCCGCCGGCCAGCCCGCAGGCCGCGACCGACGTGCCGTAGCGCATCCCGGCCAGCGCGTTGACCAGTGTGGTGCCGCCAACCGCGTCGACGCAACCGGCCCAGCGTTCGGCCAGCAGCGGGCGCTTCTGCGGTTCGCAAAGTTCCTCGCGGCGGACGATCTCTGAGGCGCCGAGCTCGCGCAGCCAGTCATGGGTGCTTTCCCGCCCTGTCGCCGCGGCGACCCGGTAGCCGAGTTTCGCGAGGAGGGCGACCGCGACGCTGCCCAGCCCGCCGCCGGCGCCGGTCACCAGCACCTCGCCCGCGGTGTCGGGCGCAAGCCCATGATCCTCGAGCGCCTGCACGGCGAGCATGGAGGTGAAGCCGGCCGTGCCGACGGCCATCGCCTGCTTCGTGGACAGCCCCTTGGGCAGCGGACAGAGCCAGCCCGCCTTCACCCGCGCCTTGCCCGCATAGCCGCCCCAATGCATTTCACCGACGCGCCAGCCGGTCAGCACCACCTTGTCGCCCGGCTTGTAGCGGTCGCTGTCGGAACTTTCCACGGTGCCGGCGAAATCGACGCCCGGCACATGCGGGTAATTGCGCACCAGCCGGCCGATGCCGTTGATGATCATGCCGTCCTTGTAGTTCAGCGTCGAATACTCGACCGCGACGGTGACCTCGCCCTCCGGCAGGTCGGCTGCGGCGAGGTTCTTGAAGCTGTGGCTCACCTTGCCATCGGTTTCATCGAGCACGAGGGCGCGGAAATTATCGGACATGGGGGCGTCTCCGGGGGGCTGTTTACATGCTGAAGAGAAGCCTAGGCGGGCAGCGGGGGCGGCTCAAGGGTTGCGGTGCCTGTAAGAGGGTACTTGATTCCTCGTCCTGAACTCGTTTCAGGACCTCGCTCTACCATCCTGTGCCTGTCTACAAACACTCATGCAAGCCGGTCGAGGTCCTGAAACGAGTTCAGGACG
>JAVKCR010000320.1:0-4546 GCA_040222645.1 Rhodospirillales bacterium | reverse complement strand
ATTGCGCGACGACATCATCGACGGCGGCTACTGGCTGCGCAAACCCGGCCCGAACGCCGAGGCCATCGTGGCTTTCACCGGCGTGATGGCGCCCGAGGCGATCGAGGCGGTCGGTCTCGCCGGAGAGGACCGGCGCGATATCGGCCTCCTCGCCGTGACCTCCGCCGACCGCCTGAACGCCGGCTGGACCGCTGCCGAGCGTGCCCGCCAGCGTGGCGAGGCCGGCGCCATGAGCCATGTGGAGCGCCTGCTGGCGCCATTGTCGCGCGACTGCGCCATCGTCACCGTGCTCGACGGCCACCCGGCGACGCTGGCCTGGCTCGGCGCGGTCTACGGCCACCGCACGAAATCGCTCGGGGTCGAGCATTTCGGCCAGACCGGCACCATTGCCGACGTCCACCGCCATCACGGCATCGACACCCAGTCGATCCTCTCCGCGCTGAACGCCACCTCCGGCCGCCGCATCCGCCATCTCCGCGCGCTGGGGTAGGGGACACAAACAACGCCTCCCCCGGCGGGGGATCACTCCTCAAATCGTCATCCTGGATGGCGCGTAGCGCCAGTCCGGGATCTCCTGAGGCCGCCGCAAATGCAGGAGATCCCGGGTTCCGCCTTGCGGCGGCCCCGGGATGACAATTTGCGGATTTGGATGAATCAGTTTGTCATCACCTGATTCCGCGCCATCTCTGACGCATGACAGACACCCGCCAAAGTCTTCTCGCCCCGGTCTCCCTCCTGACGCTCGCCGGTTTCCTCGCGCTCACCCTCGCCGTCGGCTGGCTTGGCAGTTCGGTCACCATCCCGCAGATCGAGGGCTGGTACGCCGAGATCGCCAGGTCGCCGCTCAACCCGCCGAGCTGGGTCTTCGCCCCGGCCTGGACGACGCTCTACATCCTGATGGCCGTCGCCGCCTGGCTGGTCGCCCGCTCCGGCGCCGAGGGGCGGCGGGACGCGCTCACGCTCTGGGGCCTGCAACTGGCGCTCAACTGCGCCTGGTCCTTCCTGTTCTTCGGCATGCAGCGCCCGGACCTCGCGCTGATCGACATCCTCTTCCTCGACCTCGCGATTCTGCTCTGCATGGCGGGTTTCTACCGGATATCCCGCCCGGCCTTCTGGCTGCTCGTGCCTTACATCGCCTGGACACTCTTCGCGACCTTCCTCAATTTCGAGGTCTGGCGGCTGAATTAGCGAGTGAAATCTCGCCTCCCCCTCCGGGTGAGGTGCCCGAAGGGCGGTGGGGGCGCGACAAGCTCCGTCGTCTCCGTCCGTCCCACGCTCCCCCTTCGCCCCTGCGGGGCACTTCCCCCGGCGGGGGAAGCGATGAAGTTACCTGCCGCGCCCGCTGTTCCGTCTTTGACCATCAGGTGCATTGCCGGTGCCGTTGTGTCCGAAACGATATCTCTGTTACGCTTCATTCGAGAGTTCGCGACAAGCAGGGTATCTTTAGTCGAATGTCCCGGGACCCGACCTGAATGCATCGCGCCATGTTGTTTGCAGTTCTGATCTGCCCGATGCTGGCCGTCTGTTCGGTCAGTGCGTTTCCTGGACAGGTGCCGTCAGATCGTAACCAGATTCGAAGAGCGCTTTTGTCCATAGACGAAACGCTTACTTCCCGGGAAGCAACCGATGCCGAACTCATGGGAACCCTTGAGCCATCGGAACGCCTGGAACGGATGATTGAACGGTTGGCCTTTGACCTCGCCCGGGACGTCCATCTGGCAAACGACCGATCGCAAACCAGGCAGGTTCTTCTCCGCTGGCGACGACCTCAGGGAACTCGCGGGCTTCGCTTGTCCGTGGCCGGCGATCGTTCCCAACTGGCTGACAAATGGTTGCACCGAACGCTGACGGAACTGACCTCCATTACGGGACTGGAGTTCAGCCGCGACGATGCGAATACCAGCCCGGATATCGCTGTCATGTTTCATCCGGAAGCCCGGATCAGGTCAGATTCCGATGGAAACACTTCATGTCGCACTATCGGCGAAGCCGACGCGGACACACTTCGTAACGCCAGAATTGAACTGCCCTCGGACCGGCCGGACCTGTTGGGCCGATGCATATCACGCCAGCTGCTGCATGCGCTCGGCCTTTTCGGTGAATCGGTCCTGTTACCTTCCGCCCTCAGCCCGGCCCACACCGGAACCGATCTCCCGGCAGGAAGCATAGCTTATGCCGACCGCCTCGCCTTGCAGCTCCTCTATGCCATCCCGGACGAAGTATCTGACAGGGGCGAGGCGATTGTCCTTTTCAGGAAAGGCATCCGGAAGGCTCTGGATGCAGGGGGCGTAGAGATCACAGCCGAGATCGACAGCGGCTTTCGTTTTGAAGCTGCGTTACCCGTAGTTTTTTTCGCCAACAGGCTCTACCGGGGACTGAGGTGGTTTCCCGATGGGATGCCTCTTCATCAGGCCGGGTATATCGGCTCGTTTCTCGGCATTTCGGGGGACGGCAAGTTCAGGATCGAGCGGTCATTCTTTCGCTCAGGGCAAACATCTCTGAGGCTGGATCGGTTTCCAATCAGGTTCTTTGAAGATTTCTATCCGGATGAGCACATTTTTGCGGAAAGGGTGTTCCCTCAGACCGCAAGAATGACCGATTGGCTCAAGGATAAGTCACAGGCTCTCTGGCATCCCTTGGACGACAGAACCGAACGGTATCCGAACCCTGGTTACCTGCAATGGAAGACGGGCGGATACCGGTGTTTCTTCTGGCATCGACAGCGTTTGACTTTTGGATCCTCCGGGGCGACGAGACGATCCGATGCCATCGAAGCCGGTCAGTATTGTGAGCCCGGAGACAGGCTTCTCAGTGAACCGGAGATCAGGGGCAAGCTGCTCGAATTTGCGCGGCTGCCGTTATACGGCTTGAAGCTTGAGAAATGGCTCGATGAGCCGAAGAGGAAGTGACCTGGGCCGGGAGTTCAATCGGGATCGCAGGGAGTGCCTTGCTCCCAATGCCTGATACTTTCCTCTGTTCCGCCCCCAGGGAATTCTACCCTTTTTTGTCATCCTGGATGGTGCGTTAGCACCAGTCCGGGACCTCCTGAGTCTGCGGCAGATGTCCGAGGTCCCGGGTTCCGCCTGGCGGCGGCCCCGGGATGACGTGGTCTGGTAGGGCGTTCTGTTCAGCCAATAGCGCCGACAACCTCATCCCTTTCGCGCCCTGTGCTCCGTGCCCAACCCCGCCGTGATGAACAGCGCGGTGGCTTCGCCCTCGACATCCGCGGTGTGCCAGACGCCGCGGCCGTTGATCGCGTACTCGCCGGGCGCCAGCGTCACCTGGCGCGTTGTGCCGTCCGGGTCTTCCTGGTGAAGCGTCATAGCGCCCGAGATACAGAGCACCACTTCCTCGCCCTCGGGATGCATCTCCCACATGCCCCAGGGCTCCGAGAAGCTGTGCAGGGCGACGATGCGGGCTTCCGCGCCGTCGGAAGCGTGGCGGGTCATGTAGGCCTCGTACCAGGCGATATCGCCGGTGAAGGCGGGCTCGATCGTGGCGGTGGCGCCGAGTCCGAGATGGACGGGATGGGTCTTGAGGCTGGCCTTGGTCATGCGTCTCTCCTGTTTGCTGCTGTCGTTCATAGCGCGTCTCAATGAAAATCCCGAGAGCGGAAGCTGGTCTTCAGCTGCCGGGCGGAGACGGGATGGCCCTCGTCGTCGTGGCGCGTGGCGGGCACGATGCGGGTTGCGGCGCGCGGGGTGACCTGGCTGCGCGTCGTCGGCGGCGGGCCGAGGTCGGCCAGCATCCAGGTCGCGTCGATCAGGTTGTCGACCATGACATGGATCACCTGGCCCTCCTTCTGCAGCCGGCCGGTGGCGACCAGCAGGCGGGCCGCCATCACCGCGCGGCGGAACTTCTCGAACACCGGCGGGCGCACGATCAGGTTGGAGACGGCGAACTCGTCCTCCAGCGTGATGAAGATGACGCCCTGCGCGCTGCCCGGGCGCTGGCGCACCAGCGACAGCCCGGCGACCGTCACCCGCGCACCATGCTCGAGGTTCTTCAGCAGGTGATGTGGCGTCGCACCGCGCAGCCGGGGGCGGAGCAGGCGCAGGGGGTGATCCTTCAGCGACAGGCGCAGGCTGGCATAATCCGCGATCACCTCCTCGCCGATGCTGGCTTCCGGCAGCAGCACCTCTATCTCGCGCCGCTTGGCTGCCTCGAACAGCGGCAGCGGCACGTCGCGGTCGAGACCGCGCACGGCCCAGAGGGCGGCGCGCCGGTTGAGACCGGCGGAATGGAAGGCGTCGGCCTCCGCCAGCTTCTCCAGCGCGGCGGCGGGCACGCCGGCGCGCTTCCAGATCTCGTCCGGGCTGGCATAGCCGCCTTGGTTGCCGCTGCCGCGCGCGGCGACCAGCTTTCGGGCGTCCTCCTCCCGGAAGCCCTTGATCTCGCGGAAGCCGAGGCGGAGCGCGAAGCGGCCCGGGCTGAGCGGCTCGAGGATGTTGTCGTAGTCAGAATGGTTGACGTCGACCGGGCGCACGGTGACGCCATGTTCGCGGGCGTCGCGCACCAGCTGCGCCGGGGCGTAGAAGCCCATCGG
>JAVKCR010000319.1:0-20030 GCA_040222645.1 Rhodospirillales bacterium | reverse complement strand
GGCTTGCCGGTGATCGACATCAGCCCGCCCATGCCCTGCGCGATCTGATCGAACCCGGGACGCTTGGCATAGGGCCCGTCCTGACCGAACCCGGAAATCGAGGCGTAGACCAGCCGCGGGTTTATGGCCTTCAGGCTGTCATAGTCGATGCCGAGGCGGGATTTCACATCGGGGCGGAAATTCTCCACCACAACATCGGCAGTCTCGACCAGACGCTTGAGAACGGCGACGCCTTCCGGCGACTTCAGGTTCAGCGTCATCGCGCGCTTGTTGCGATGCAGGTTCTGGAAGTCGGAACCATGCCGGGGACCGCCCGGACCCTCCGCCGCGTCCAGCGCTTCGGGCATCTCCACCTTGATCACGTTCGCGCCCCAGTCCGCCAACTGGCGGACACAAGTGGGACCGGACCTGACACGGGTCAGATCGATGACGGTGAAGCGTGACAGCGCTGGCGATGCCGGTGTGAAAGGCATGGTTTTCCTCCCGGTTTTTCGGCGACGCTGATGCCCGCCTCAAAAATTGTCAACAATATTCAATCTGCAATAAACGATATAATGTTGACATAGAAACCGGCTGACGCGATAGATTCGAACCATGGGAGACAAGGTTCAAGACGCCATCGCGTTGAGGCGCTCGGAGTCACTGACCGCCATCGTCCAGAAGGAACTGGAACGCATGATCGTCAGTGGAGAATTGCGCGCCGGTGAACGCCTGAACGAACTGGCGCTGGCCCAGCGCTTCGGCGTCAGCCGCGGCCCGGTGCGCGAAGCGATGCGGGCTCTGGAACACGCCCAGCTCGTCGCCACGCGAATCAACAAGGGCTTTTTCGTGCGCGAGGTTTCCGAGGAGGAAACCTCGGAAATCTACGATATCCGCGCCGTTGTCTACGGCTTCATCTGCGGGCGCCTCGCCCTCGCGATCCGCGAGGACGAGATTGCCCTGCTGGAAGACAGCATCGAGCAGATGTACGCGGCGATCGACGCGAACGACCCGGCGGCCTACTACCGCCTCAACCTGAAATTCCATGATGACAACATCCGCATGGCGCGCCACGAGCGGGCGCAGCAGACCTACCAGTCGCTGATCAACGAGACCCACCTGACCCGCCAGCGGTCACTGGTCTCGCGTGAGAACATGCGGGAATCCAACGACGAGCACAAAGCCCTGGTGGCGGCCATCAAGGCCGGCGACGCCGACCTGGCGCGCCGCCTCGGAGAACAGCATGCGCTTGCCGGACGCCGTCGCTGGCAGGCCGTTTCCGGCGAGCTGGACGCCGACCCCACCAACCCCGACGCACCATCGTCGGCAGCAGGGATCTCGCCCCGGATGCCGGCCACTAAAGCGAAGAAGGCCTGAAGGCACGTCCCGACAACAACGATCGATCCCGGCCGCAACGGACCGGGACGTGAAAAACACCTAGTGGAGGAATGCGACATGAAGTACGGAAATTCCATTGGACACAGATGCCGAATCCTGGCGCTCGCCTGTGCCGTCTCGGTCGGTGCGCTGTCCGCGAACGCGGTTGCAGCCGACTACCCGGATCCGAATGAGCGGCTCGACTGGACGATCGCGTTCGGCCCCGGTGGCGGCAACGACATCATGGCGCGGACCATCATTTCGATCCTCGAGAAGTACAAGCTCTATCCCGGCGAGATCGTGGCCCAGAACCGGGCCGGCGGCTCCGGCGCCATCGGCTGGGGTCACCTCTTCAACCAGAAGGGCAATCCCTACGGCATCTCGACCACGTCCGGCAGCTTCCTGACGACGCCGCTGAAGGCGGACACCCCCTGGGGCCCGACCACCTTCACGCCAGTCGCCCTGCTGGCCGCCGATGATCTGATCATCGTCGTCAACAAGGATTCCGCCATCAAGTCGTTCGAGGACTGGGTCAGCGCGTCGAAAGCCAATGCCCCGGCAGTCGGCGGCATGGGCGCCGTCAACGTCGACTTCATCATCCCCACCCTGCTGGCCGAAAAGGCCGGTTACGAGTTCGAGTATGTCTCGTTCAACAAGCAGGGCGAACTGACGACGGCGCTGCTGTCGGGTGCGCTCGACGCCATGGTGGTGAACCCGGGTGAAGTGGCCGGTCTGCTGCAGTCTGGCGATATCCGCGCGATCGCCTTTACCGGATCGGAAACCCCGGATTCGCTGAAGGGCGTGCCGACGCTGGCCGAGAAGGGCTTCGACCTCGGCCTGTCGCAGCCGCGTGGCGTGGTGCTGCCGCCGGATGTTCCGAAGGAAGCCCAGGAGTGGTGGATCAACACCATGAAGGAAGTCATCCAGAAGCCGGAATGGAAGGAATATGTCACCAAGCATGACCTTACCCCGACCGTGCTCTGGGGTGATGACTTCACCAAGTTCCTTGCCAATTCGCAGGACCAGTTCGCTCGCATTCTCAAGGCCAAGGGCGTCATCAAGTAGGCTGACGCATCGACGGCCGGCCCGCGGGGATCCCTGACCGCGGGCCGGTTGCCTTGTGAAATCCCCCCGTCCTCCTGGCGCTTCCCCATTTCGGGTTGCGCCAGGTCGACGGTCGAGGCCGCCGCGGATACCGACATCAAAGCGCCTGAACGGACCCGACATCCATGAGACTCGTATTCACCGTCGCCATCCTGTTGCTTTCGGTCTTCTTCACGGCAATGGCCTTTGCCGACCTCAATTTCCTCAGCCCGCGCGGTCGTATCGCGCCCGGATTCTTCCCGCAGATCATCGGCACGCTGCTGGTCGCCTTCACGCTGTCGACGACGATCACCGAGTTCCGCCGCCGCGATACCGAACCGGCCATCTCGTCCGACTGGGCCGTGACCGCCGCCGTTGTCGGGATGCTGGGTATCTTCATTGCCGCCAGCCACTATCTCGGCGCGCTCGCCGGCATGGTGATCTTCATGCTGCTGTCGCTGTCCGTGCTGAACCGCGGACGCCACCTCGTGAACCTGCTGGTGGGCGTACTCCTCCCGGTCCTGATTTTCGTCTCGTTCCGGTACTGGCTGAACGCCGCCATGCCGCCGGGCATGATCGGCCTTCCCTACTGATCCGGCGGAAAATCCGACCATGCCGAAATGAACCCTTCTAGGTAGCCGCCCATGGAACTCTTCGACAATCTCCTGCTCGGTCTGACCGTCGCGATCACGCCGATCAACATCGTCTACCTGCTCGCAGGCGCGCTGATCGGCATGGTCATCGGCATCATTCCCGGGTTCGGTCCCGCCGCGGGCCTGTCGATCCTGCTGCCGCTGACCTTCGGCATGGACCCGGTCGGCGCTATCATGATGCTGGCGGCGATCTATTACGGCGCCATGTATGGCGGCACGATCACGTCGATTCTGCTCAACACGCCCGGGGAATCGGCTGTCGTCGCCTCGACCTTCGATGGCTATCCGCTCGCCCAGCAGGGACGTGCGGGCCCGGCGCTGGTCATGCAGGCGGCGGCGTCCTTCGTCGGCGGCACCGTCGGCGTCATCCTGATCACCGTGCTCGCGACGATGTTCGCCAAGGTGACGCGCAGTTTCGGCCCGCCGGAATTCTTCATGCTGGTGATGATGGGCATGGTGACGCTGGTCGTGCTGATCGGCGACAACTGGCGCCTCGGCGCGATTTCGGCGCTGATCGGCTTCGCGCTCGGCACCGTCGGCGTCGATCTCGAGACCGGCCTGCAGCGCTTCACCTTCGGCTCGCCCGAACTCATCGGCGGCATCGAGTTCATCCCCATCGCCATCGGGCTGTTCGGCCTCGGCGAACTCTACTACGCCTTCTACCAGGGTTTTCACCGGGCCGGCACAGGCGGCGTCATCCAGTACCAGAAGGAAAAGGAATTCTGGCCGAACGCGAAGGACTGGATCGACTCCAAGATGGCCTTTGTCCGCGGTTCTATCCTCGGCTTCGTCATCGGCGTCGTTCCCGGCGCCGGCGCCACGGTGGCGTCCCTGATGGCCTATTCGATGGAGAAATCGGCCTCGAAGACACCCGAGAAGTTCGGCAAGGGTGCGATGCCCGGCCTGGTCGCCCCGGAATGCGCCAACAATGCGGCCTCCTCCGGCGCCATGGTGCCGCTGCTCACCCTCGGCATTCCCGGTTCCGCCTCGACAGCGGTGCTGCTGGCCGCCTTCATCCTCTGGGGCCTCAAGCCCGGCCCGCTGATGATGCAGCAGAATCCGGAACTCGCCTGGGGCCTGATCGCCAGCATGTACCTCGGCAACATGGCGTTGCTCGCCATCAACATCTTCGCGATCCCCGTCTTCGTGCTGATGCTGAAGCTGCCCTACCGGATCCTCGCCCCGACGGTCATCCTGATCTGCACCATGGGCACCTTCAGCGTGCATGGCAGCATCATCGAGGTCTGGCTGATGTTCGGTGCCGGCATTCTCGGCTTCTTCATGAAGCTGTACGGCTATTCCCCGGCAGCAACCGTCCTCGCGCTGGTACTCGGCCCGCTCGCCGAGGAGACGCTGCGACAGACGCTGATCATCTCGCGCGGCTCGCCGATGATCTTCGTTGAACGCGGCATGTCGCTGACCATCCTGATCCTGACCATCGGGGTCGTGGTCTTCGGTCTGATGGCGAGCCGCAAGCGGAAGGCCGAACGGCGGCGCCAGATGGCCATCGACACCAGTTCCGAATAGGCCGTGCGATCACGCCGAGAGCGGGGCTCAGGCTTCGGGTTTCGGCGCAAGAGCCAACCGTCCGCCAGCAAGCGGCTCGGCTATTCCGGTCGTGCCGGGGAAGCTGATCGGCAATCCCTCCAGGCTGCGAACCGCCATGAAGGCGAATGCCTGCGCCTCCAGCGCGTCGCCCTGCCAGCGCACGGATTCGCAGGCCCGAACGTCCGCATCCAGCCGGCGGCGCAGTTCCGCCATCAGGAACCGGTTGTGACGGCCGCCGCCGCAAACCAGCCAGAGCTCCGGCGGTTCCGGCAGGTGCTCGAGCGCACGCGCCACGCAGGCCGCCGAGAACGCCGTCAGCGTCGCCGCCCCGTCCGCGGCCGAAAGTCCCTCGACGAAATCGCCGTTGAAATCGTACCGGTCGAGGCTTTTCGGCGGCATCCGGTCGAACCATGGATTGTCGAGCGCGCGTTCGATCCGTTTCTCGTCCACACTTCCAGATCGCGCCAGCGCGCCGTCCTTGTCGAAACCGGCGCCCGTCATCTTCTCGACCCA
Source organism: Rhodospirillales bacterium (assembly GCA_040222645.1). Lineage (GTDB taxonomy): Bacteria > Pseudomonadota > Alphaproteobacteria > Rhodospirillales > HT1-32 > HT1-32. The sequence continues at coordinate 14,877 of JAVKCR010000319.1, read as the reverse complement.
GTCATCGACCAGCGCGTTCGCCGGTCCAGTGTCGAACGCAAGCAGCCCGTCGCCACCGCCGATCCAGGTGACATTGCCGACGCCGCCAAGATTAAGCACTGCGAGCGGGCGCGCCTCGACGTTGCGGGCCAGCGCGCGGTGTAGCACGGGAGCCAGCGGCGCCCCCTGCCCGCCCGCGGCGACATCCGCCGAGCGGAAATCGAACACCACGTCGATACCTGTCTCGCGCGCCAGCAGATCGCCGTCGCCGATCTGCCAGGTCCGTGCATTGTCGGGGTCGTGCAGGATGGTCTGGCCGTGGAAGCCGATGACATCTACCGGCCCGGTCTGGGCTACCAGCAGCGCCACTGCCTCGGCATGGGCCAGCGTGAGGTCGCGCTCGACAGCGGCGACATCGCCCTTGCCGCCGAGCACCGAACGGATGCGCTTCTTCATCTCGTCGCGGTAGGGAACGGTCAGGCTCGGGCCGTAGAGACGGATCAGTTCGCCGTTGGTCTCGATCAGCGCCGCATCGATGCCGTCCATCGACGTTCCGCTCATCAGGCCGATCGCGCGGCGCATGGACCGTTGTGTCATCCGAACCTCCGCATTGTCCCTCATATGCCGCTGTGATAGATCATCGCCCCTTCATGCGGAAACCATAATCAGAAAAGCCGGGAAATGACTGCGCCGAAGTCCGACTTCCTCCGCCTCATCGTCGAACGGGGCTTTCTCCATCAATGCACCGATTTCGAGGCCCTCGACGAGATGGCCGCGAAGGGACGGATCACCGCCTATGTCGGCTATGACGCAACCGGCGACAGCCTGCATATCGGCCATCTCGTCTCGATCATGATGCTGTACTGGATGCAGCAGTTCGGGCACCGGCCGATCACCCTCATGGGCGGCGGCACCACCAAGGTCGGCGATCCGAGCGGCAAGGACGAAACCCGCAAGATGCTGACCGACGACGACATCGCCGGAAACATCGCGAGCATCCGCCGGACCTTCGAGAACGTCATCTCCTACGGCGACGATGCCGGGATCATGGTGAACAACGCCGACTGGCTGGACGAACTGAAATACATCCCCTTCCTGCGCGATGTCGGCCGGCATTTCACCATCAACCGCATGCTGACCTTCGATTCCGTGAAGCTCCGGCTCGACCGTGAACAGCCGCTGACCTTCCTCGAATTCAACTACATGATCCTGCAGGCCTACGACTTCCTGGAACTTTCGCGCCGACATGATTGCGTGCTGCAGATGGGCGGTTCCGACCAGTGGGGCAACATCGTCAACGGTGTCGAACTCGCCCGCCGCATCACCCAGAAGCAGCTGTTCGGGCTGACCACGCCGCTGATCACCACCGCGTCCGGCGCCAAGATGGGCAAGACGGCGGCCGGCGCGGTCTGGCTCAATGCCGACAAGCTGTCGCATTTCGATTACTGGCAATACTGGCGCAATACCGAGGATGCAGACGTCACCCGCTTCCTCAAGCTGTTCACGCTGTTGCCGCTCGACGAGATCGAGAAGCTCTCGAAACTCGAAGGCCGGGAACTGAACGATGCGAAGAAGATCCTCGCCACCGAGGCGACGGCGGTGATCCGCGGTCGGGCGGCGGCAGAGGAAGCCGCGGAGACCGCGCGACGCGCCTTCGAGGAAGGCGAAAGCGCCGATGGATTGCCGACCATCGATGTCCCGTCAGCCGAACTCGACGCCGGCATTGCAGCCTACAGCCTGTTCCAGAGAGCCGAACTGGCTGCCTCGGGCGGCGAGGCCAGACGGCTGGTCCGCGGTGGCGGGGCACGCCTGAACGACGTGCAGATCAGCGACGAGAACCAGCCGATCGGCAGCGATGCACTTTCCGTCGATGGCACGCTGAAGCTGTCCGCCGGCAAGAAGCGCCACGTGCTGGTCCGCGCGGTCTGAAGTCCGGCTACTACTAGTTGTCCTGGGAATTGGTGGCCGGACTGGTTGTCTGTCCCGGTTTGGTTGCGGCATTCGCCCCATCAAACAGGTCAAAGAACTTGCGCAGGAAACCGGGGGCCAGCGCCGATATCGGGTTCACCGAAGCCTTGGGATCGTGGAGCGGGCCGGTAAGGCTGTAATTGGCCGCGAACAGCCCGCCACCCTTCTCGCCGGTGATGATTTCACCGAGGATCGGGATCTGGCCTATCAGGCTGTTCACCGCATAAGCGGGCACCAGCGTGCCCGAAACATCCACCCGGTCGCGTTCAAGGTCGACGGTGCCGGTCGCCGAAAGGCCGATCTCGCTTCCGAAGGCCCGGGCATCCTCGATCATTGCCATCTTGCCTTCGATCTCGAACGGCACCTGCATGCGCGCGAAATTGACGCCCTCTCCCTGCGCCATGTTGATGACGCCCGCAACCGACGGCGCACTGAGCACGCGGGCGAAAGTCGGCGCATTGACGATCTGGAAATCCTCGACCTCCACCCCGCCCTTCACGGAGGTTTCTTCACCATTCTGCAGGTTGGCAACCAGCTTGAGCCGGCCATTGCGCATGTCGTCATAGATGCCGAGGGTGCGCAGCGCGGTGCCCGCATCGCTCGATACGATCTCGAGTCGCCGGAATCCGTTCTGGGGCGTCAGCAACAGCCGGGTTTCCTGGTTGTTGCCCACCAGTCCGCGCAGGTCGGCGTTGCGCCAGACGCCGCCTTCGCGAAGCGCGAAACCACGCACGTTTGCAACGCTCCGGTCCGGCGCCAGCAAAACCTTGTCGATTTCAGCTGATATGCGGATTGGCGGCAGCGCGGCCGGCGGTGCCTTATTCGGTGCGGTCGCCACCGCCGTCAGTGTCTCGCCGGTATCCTCATCCCCGCCGATCAGCGGCGAGGCATCGAAGGACTTGCCGGTAATCGCGATGTCGAACCCGCCGTCCTCCGCCACCGCGACGCTAGCGGTCACATCGGTCTCGCCGTTGCGGACATGGCTGAACTCGATGCCGTTCAGCGCATCGCCGGATTCGTTGAACAGCACGCGCCCGCCGGCTTCCATGCCGGCAGCGTTGAACTCGAACGATTGTATGGCTGCCAGCCGGTCTTTGACGAAGACCAGCGACGCTTTGGCCTGCCCGGCCACCCCGGACCCTTTCGCCCACCCGAAGCCCGGCAGGGTCATTACCGCATTGCGCAGGTCCAGCCCGGCGACAAGGGTGCCACGGCCGCCATCGAGCTGGGTATAGAGGATATCCGCATCCACCGTTCCTTCCAGAAACGGTGCGGTGAACGGGGCAAAGTTGAGGCCGAACTGCTTGCGGTCTTCCGCATCGATGGCCGCCTGCACGCGATATTGCCAGCGAAACGGCGCCTTCCGGGAGAAATAGCGCTCGGTCGCCAGCGATACCGGCGCCTCGCCGATCGCTGCGATCCCTTCGATCCGCATCTTCTCCTTGTCGAGATCGAGGAAAAGGTCACCGCTGTGGATGCCATGATTGCCGACCAGCCCCGGCAATTCGACGCCGGTCAGGTCCGCAGTGGCATTTATCTCGACTTCGGAAAGCTTGAGCGCGAGCTTGGCCGGGAAATCGATGGAAAGTTCTATGCGCGCATCTCCTTTGGCCAGGGCCGGATCGAGCCCGAGTTCGGAGGCATAGCCGAGCGGCTTGCTTTCCAGCAACGCCAGCACGTCTCCAAGTGGCCCCGACACGTTGATATCGATATCCGTATTCGGATACTCGGCATCCAGATCGCTGAAGTCCACCTGTCCGCCGGTGACCTTGAGTTTCCCCAGTTCGCCGCGGGCAATCGTGATATCGAAGGTCGTCGGGGTGAACTTGGCCGTTCCGTCGACCTTGTTTACCGGCGGCATGCCGCTGAGATACCCGGTGGTGAAACCGGCCAGATCCAGGTCTCCCTGCAAATCGTCGAGCACAAGGTGGCCGTCGGTGAGGCTGCCACCAAGGCTTAGGGTCGCTTCGTTGATCCGGCCGCGGGAGAGGTTGCGTTGCACCCAGTCGCGCACGATGGGAGCGATACTGGCCGGCCACAGGTCGTCGAAACGGTCGTAGTGGATGTCGCGGCCGGCGACATTGCCGGCAAAGCTGATGATGCCGTTGCGGATGCCGGTTGCCCGCAATCCGATGGCGGCGGCGGCGTCACCCGATACGGCGGACAGTTCGTTGACCACCAGCGTGTCGAGTCCGTTGGTCAGCCTCCCCCGGGCAACCAGCCGGTCGAGTTCGAAGACATGGTCGACCGGTGCCGGCAGCGCAAGGTAACCGGCGCTCGACTGCAGATCGAACCCGATGGTTCGCATCCGGCCGTCGATTCCGACCGACAGCGTCACGGTACCGTCGACGGAAAGATCGGTGTCGCCGAACTCGGACGCCCGGCTCCATATACTGGCGATTCCGCCGATTCGGGCCTGCGACAAACCGATCGCCAGGTCGATCACCTTGTCCTTCTCGCGATAGCCGCCGACGACGTCGATCACCGCCTGTTCACCCTGCAGGGCCAGCCCCGTCGACACCTGTATCTCGAGGCCGGACGCCGACCGTTCCAGCAGGATGTCGCTGTCCGGCACGCTCAGGAACAGGTCCAGAGACGGGTCCGTCACCAGCAGGTTCGCGTCATCAATGAGCAATTGGGTCAGGTGTCCGAGTGGCCGACTGCGGTCCGGCGTATCCAGCAGTTCCTCGAACAGCCGGCTGGTCATGTTGGAGAGGGCCGCCCCGGTTTCCTCGATACGGCCGAAATCCAGTCCGTAGCCGCTCTTCGGTTCCCGGAAAAGACGGATCGTGGGGCTGGTGATCCGGATCCGTTTCGGAGCAATCATGCCGCGCAGCAGGGCCGGGCCGCTGATCTCGATCGAGAGGTTCGGAACCGTGGCGACCGTTACCCCGTCGGCATCGACACCCCGCACATCCGTAACCGTAAGATCGACGGACCTGTCCCAGCCGCCCCAGCGCAGTTCCGTCGCGCCGATGCTGATGTTGTAGTCACCGCTATCCGGCTTGAGTGCCGCTTCCAGGTAGGGTGTGAGGAAATGAACCTCGACCGGGCCGGCATTCAGGCGCCAGGCTGCCAGCAGCACCAGCACGAACAGCCCGCCGCCGAGAGCGCCGGCAATCCGGATCAGTCTGTGTGTCGTGCGCAGGATCACGCGGGCCGTCCGTCGGTTCGCTTCTTGACCGTCATAGATGCATCCCACAAGGTCGAAAAAACAACCGCAAACCTCAAATCAATGTTCTCCAAGCTCAACCCTGCCAGCCTGCCGGTCCTCCACGATGAAGATCGCCGAAATCGTGGCCGCGACCGTTTCATGGAAGCCATCGAGCGATCAGACGACACGGAAGCGGCGGAAAGATGGCAGGCGCTGCAATCGGCTGGCCCGGTCATGGCGCTGCTCGACGCCGTTTTCGACCATTCTCCCTTCCTGACCGCCGCCATGTGCCGGCAACCGGCTTTCATCGTCCGGCATCTGGACCGGGATCCTGCCGAAACCGTAGCCGCGGACATCACTGCTCTTCGCCCGGCTGCCGCGAAATGCGACACGATGGCCGACCTGATGAAGCTGTTGCGGCAGGTTCGCGAACGTGTGGCGGTGTTCGTCGCCCTGGCCGACATCGGCGGCATATGGCCCCTCGAATCGGTCACCGGCAGCCTCAGCGACCTTGCGGATGCCGCGGTTAATTCCGCCACCGCCTTCCTGCTGCGCCAGGCCGCAGCGAAAGGCGAGATCCTGCTCGCCAACCCCGACAGCCCCTGCGAGGGCTCGGGCCTTGCAATCATCGCCATGGGCAAGCACGGGTCGCGCGGGCTGAATTATTCCAGCGACATCGACCTGATCCTGCTGTTCGACCGCGACAAGGTCGATTACCGCGGCAAGGACGACCCGCAGACCATGTTCTCCCGTCTCGCCCGAAACCTGGTCAAGGCACTGTCGGAACGCACGCCAGACGGTTTCGTCTTCCGCGTCGACCTCAGGCTGCGCCCTGACCCCGGGTCGACGCCGCCGGCGATCTCTATCGCGGCGGCGGAAACCTATTACGAGGCGATGGGGCCGAACTGGGAACGGGCGGCAATGATCAAGGCACGCGCCGCCGCCGGCGATATCGAGACGGGCGAGGAATTCCTGCGCTTCATCCAGCCCTTCGTCTGGCGCAAGCATCTCGACTTCGCATCCATCGAGGACATCCATTCCATCAAGCGCCAGATCGACCGCCATTACGGCGGCTCCGAGATCGCGGTCGCCGGCCATGACGTGAAACTCGGCCGCGGCGGCATTCGCGAAGTCGAGTTCTTCGTGCAGACCCAACAGCTGATCTGGGGCGGCCGCGAGCCACAATTGCGCGGCCGGGGTACCCTCGCCATGTTGCGCGAACTGGTCAATATCGGCCAGGTCACACCGGAAGCCGCCGACGAACTCGAACGATCCTACCGTTTTCTGCGCTCGATCGAGCACCGTCTGCAGATGGTCGACGACGCCCAGACCCACAAGCTGCCGTCAACCGACGAAGGACTAGACACCTTCGCCGCCTTCGCCGGCTATGCCGACCGCGATTCCTTCGCAACCGACCTGACCGCAAGGCTGCGGGACGTGGAGCGGCATTATAGCGGCCTGTTCGAGACGTCGGGGCGCCTCGGTTCGGAAGGCGGCAGCCTCGTCTTCACCGGTGTCGAGGACGATCCGGAGACGCTCGGCACCATGGCCCGCATGGGCTTCGTCAACACCCCCTCGATCTCGGAGACCATCCGGGGCTGGCATCGTGGACGCTACCGCGCCACCCGCTCGGACAGGACCCGGCAATATCTAACCGAACTCATGCCCCGCCTGCTTGCCGGGTTCGCGAGCGCCGCCAACCCGGACTCCGCCTTCTTCAATTTTGACCGGTTTCTTGCCAAGCTGCCCGCCGGCGTTCAGCTCTTCGCGATGTTCCATGCCCACCCGGAACTGCTCGACGTGGTGGCGGAAATCATGGGCGGCGCGCCGAAGCTCGCCGACCAGCTCGCCCGCCGACCGGACCGGCTGGAAGCACTGCTGGATGCCAATTCGCACGCCGTTCCCCCGCCTCTCAACGCCCTGATTGCCGATTGCGCCGAATCGCTTTCCCACGCGGAATGGTTCGAGGAACTGCTCGATGCCGCCCGGCGCTGGGCCGGCGACAGGCGTTTCCTGATCGGGCTCAGGATATTGCGGGGCCAGATGAAGCCGGAGAATTCCGGGCCGGCTCTCAGCAACATCGCAGAGGCGGTCCTGAGGGTGCTCCTGCCGGCCGTCGAGGAGGAACTCGCCATTCGCCACGGCACCATACCCGGCGGTCGGGTCATGCTGCTGGGCATGGGAAAGCTGGGCAGCCGGGAACTCATGCCGGGGTCCGACCTCGACCTGATCCTGCTCTACGACGCGCCGGAGGGCGCGGATTTTTCCGACGGGGAAAAGCCGCTCGCGGTCTCAACCTACTATATCCGTCTCTGCCAGCGGCTGGTGAATGCCCTGACCGCGCTGACCGCGGAAGGCACGCTCTACGAGATCGACCTGCGGCTTCGCCCGTCAGGCAACAAGGGGCCGCTGGCCTGCTCGCTGTCGTCCTTCGAAACCTACCAGCGGAACGAGGCCTGGACCTGGGAACATATGGCGCTGACCCGCGCGCGCCCCGTCGCCGGCGACCGGGAACTCTGCCGTTTGGTCCAGGCGACGATCGAGGACATTCTCGGCCGTCCGCGCGACCCGGACAAGCTGCTGCGCGATGTCGCCACCATGCGGCGCAAGATGTCCGACGAACTTCACAAGGGCTCCCAATGGGACATCAAGCAGGCGCGCGGCGGCATCGTCGATGCGGAGTTCATCGTGCAGTACCTGCTGGTGCGAGAGGCACCGCATCACACCGTCCTGCGTCAGGACCTGACCGCCGACGCGATCCGTACGCTGGTCGATTGCGGCGCGCTCGGAACCGAGGAGGCGGCGATGCTGATCGAGGCGCTCGCCTTCTGGCAGGGCCTGCAGGCCGTCCTGCGTCTCGCCGTCAACGGGGAATTCAAGCCGGAGGAAGCCAGCGCCGGGCTGACACGGATGATCCTCCGCGCCATGGAGGCCCCCTCGATCGAAGTGCTCGAACAGCATATGCTTGAAACCGCCGGCGCCGTGCACGACCTCTATCAGCGCATGATCGCCCTGCCCGCGGCAGCGCTCGGCGATGCGGGCGGCGATGACCAGAACAGTTCAAGGAGTGACGACGAATGACTCTCGAGATCGGCGACAAGGCCCCGGATTTCACCATGCCGGCCGACGGCGGCGGCACCGTCAGCCTCGCCGGGCTCAAGGGGAAGAACGTGATCCTCTATTTCTATCCCAAGGACGACACCCCGGGCTGCACCACCGAGGCCTGCGGCTTCCGCGACATGATGCCGGATTTCACCGGCGCCAACGCGGAGATCGTCGGCGTGTCAAAGGATTCGGTCGCCCGGCACGACAAGTTCAAGGCGAAGTACGACCTGCCCTTCACCCTCGGCGCCGATCTCGACGGCAAGGTCTGCGAGGATTACGGCGTCTGGGTCGAGAAGATGAACTACGGCCGGAAGTATATGGGCATCGAACGTTCGACCTTCCTGATCGATGCCGGGGGCGTCATCCGTGGTGTCTGGCGCAAGGTTCGGGTGAAGGGGCATGTCGAAGAGGTTCTCGCCGCGGCGAAGGCGCTCTGACGACTATCGGGAACTGGAGAGGCGGGCGGGAATCGAACCCGCATCGACGGCTTTGCAGGCCGTTGCCTGAACCTTTCGGCCACCGCCTCCCGATTTCCGGGTGACATTGCTCCAGATACGAAAAAACCCCTGCCGGATGCCGGAGGGGTGCTGGTCGACATGACGCGCTAAAGGCGTCGGATAGCCAGGCTCAGCCCTCCGGCAGGCTACACAGGGACATGCAACAGAAGGCGGCGGCGATCTGGCCGCTCGGTTCTGCCCGGAAAGTCGTCACGTTCACCATCGTCCTGTTCCTTGTGGCGCCCGTCGCGGCGGAGGGATGCGTCTCCATAGTGGTATGGCGGGGTTATGTCAATTATTCCGTTCAACATTCCCCGCCGATGCCGGTGCGGTTTGCGTTACTGCTGCCGCGAAGACATAGAAGGGGCAGAACAAATTGCATCCGGAAATCGGGATGACTTCTGACGCGAACCCGTCGCTCACGGATGCCGCCTGCGAGGTGCTTGCAACTGCCGATGCCCGCGCCAAGGCGGCGGCGTCACTGGCCGCGGCGGATGAATGGCGATCCGGGAAAATCCGCGAGATCGGCGAGACCACCCCGCCTGACCGCCCCGCCCGTCCCGGCAAGCCAGAACTCATGCCGCCGGGCCGTATGAAGCGGCGCGGCATGGGCACACTCCAGGGCCGCATCTCGCTCCTGCACGCGGTCGCGCATATCGAGCTTAACGCCATCGACCTCGCCTGGGATATTATCGCGCGCTTCCCCGAGATGCCGCGCGCCTTCCACGACGACTGGGTCCAGGTCGGCGCCGAGGAAGCGACGCACTTCCTGCTGATTTCCGACCGCCTCGCCGCGCTCGGCGCCGGCTACGGCGATCACCCGGCGCATGACGGGCTCTGGCTGTCGGCGCAGGCGACCGCCGACGACATCGCCGCCCGTCTCGCCATCGTGCCGATGGTGCTGGAAGCCCGCGGCCTCGACGTCACGCCGGGCATGATCGAGAAGCTGGACCGTGCAGGCGATTCCGAGAGCGCCAACGCGCTGCGGATCATCTACCGCGACGAGGTCGGCCATGTCGCCATCGGCAAGCGCTGGTTCGACCATGTCTGCGCGGAACGCGGCATCGATCCGCTGCCCACCTGGCGGCAACTGGTCGAGGAGCGCTTTACAGGCACTTTGAAACCGCCCTTCAACGACGAGGCGAGAGGCCGGGCGGGCATCCCCGCGGAGTATTATCTCGGCTTCTAGAAACCCGCGATGCTCTTCGCCATCGCGACGACCTGGAACCGGCCGATGCGCCCGTGACCCGCGATTTCATAACCCCGACTTGAATAGAGGTTTTGAGCAGCGATCTGCCGGTCCGAGGTATGCAGCACGATATCCGGAATCCCGAGGATAGAGGCGCAGGCCTCCAGCGCATCCAGCAATTGTCCGCCGATACCCTCGCCCTGCCGGCCGGGGCGGATCCGCATCCGGGTGATCTCCGCCTTCGTCCGCGACAGCCGCCGGAGCGCTGCCGTGCCGACCACCAGGCCGGTCTCGTCGGTCGCGACGAGGAAGATGCCACCCTTGCCCTTGAACGAGCGGTCGATGTCGACGAGTTCGTCGTCCCACGGCCCCGGCCCACGCCAGGCATTGATCTCGCGCACGGCCCTGCGTTCGAGGCTGAGCACGGCGAAGCGGTCGCCGGGACGGTAGGGGCGGATGCGGATCATGACGGCAAAGCTAGCAACAAGCCGAGCTGCTGAGAAGTTCCTCGTCCTGAAACGAGTTCAGGCCACAAACGTACCGCAACCTATCAAGACGCTCCTGAACCAAAAGCACGCCAATACATTGTAATAAATAATAATTTCTCGTCATCCTGACGAAAGTCAGGACCCATACCTGAGCGTTTTCGGCAACAATGACCGGCGCCGATATTCCGACCTCGCCACCAGGGTGCCCGGCGGTTGAGCTGTCAGATGGGGCGGATGCTCAGGCATGGGTCCTGAATTGAATTCAGGATGACGACTCTTTTTGGTGTTGAATGTTTTGTCGCCTCTCCACCCCAACACCCGCCTTGCGCCTCCCTGCCTGCTTCCGGCAAATAGGCGGGTCCGCACGAGAGGCATCCGTTCATGTCCAAGAAGACCGATTTCATCTCCCTTCCCTCGGCAAGCCCGGGCACCACGCGCAGCCTGCGCGTGGTGCGCTACCGTTCGGCCAACGCCCGGCCCTTCGTCTACCTCCAGACAGGGCTGCACGCGGATGAACTGCCGGGCATGCTGGTGCTCGACCATCTCATGCGCCGGCTCGACGAGGCCGATGCCAAGGGCATGCTGGAAGGCCAGGTCGTCATCGTGCCGATGGCCAACCCGATCGGCCTCTCGCAACGCGTCGAACATGTCCATGTCGGCCGCTTCGACCTCGATGGCGGCGGCAATTTCAACCGGCACTACCCGGCGCTCGCGGAACCTGTCGCTGATCTCGTGGAGAGCAAGCTGACGGATTCCGCGGAAGGCAACGTGGTGCGCATCCGCGCCGCCATGGCGCGCCACCTCTCGACCCGTGACGAGATCATGACCGAGACCGAGGCGCTTCGGCATACCCTGCTCCGCCTGTCCTGCGAGGCCGACATCGCGCTCGACCTGCATTGCGATTCGGAAGCGGTGATGCATCTCTATTTCCTCGAGAAGCACTGGCCGGAGGCCGAGGATCTGCATTGCCTGCTCGGCAGCGATTGCACCCTGCTGGCCGACAAGTCAGGCGGCGAGCCGTTCGACGAGGCGCTGAGCACGCCCTGGCTCGACCTGCAGGCGCGCTTCCCCGGCCACCCGATACCGGCCGCCTGTCTCGCCGCCACGATCGAATTGCGCGGTCAGGCCGATGTCGACGACAGGATCGCGGGCCAGGATGCCGACGCGCTGTTCCGCTTCCTGCAGCTTCGCGGCGTAATCTCCGGCGATCCCGGACCTTTGCCCGAAGCCCGCTCTGCGGCAACGCCGCTTGCCGGGGTCGACATGGTGCGTGCGCCGGTTGCCGGGATCGTCGCCTTCAAGGCGGCGCCGGGCGACCAGGTGAGAGCCGGCGACGTCGTGGCCGAGATCCTCGATCCGCTGACCGGCGAGCGCCTGCCGGTCGCAACGCAGCAGACGGGTATCGTCTTCGGACGACGGAGTCACCGGCTGGTGCGGCCGGGCGACATCTTCATCAAGGTGGCGGGAGCGGAGCCGCTCGACGGGCGCGAGGGAAACCTGCTGACGTCGTGAGGTGCGGCGCTATTCCGCGGCGAGCGGGTCAGCGCCGGCGCGCGCCAGCCGCCGGCGCGACAGCGCGCCGAGCATGTAGCAGCCGACGCCGAGCAGGCCGGACGCCGCCATCACGCTGACCATCGGCCATTGCGTATCGGTCTGCAGGTAGCCGACGATCTGCGCCACCCCGGCGCCGATGCCCATCTGCAGGAAACCGCTGAGGCCGGATCCGGCGCCGGCAAGTTCCGGACGGACGCTGATCGCGCTTGCAAGCGCGTTCGGCAGGCTGAGCCCGTTGGCGATGGAGATGAAGATCATCGGGATGAAGATGCCCCAGGCATTGAACATGCCGGCGGCGGCGAAGCCGACGATCGCCACGGAGCCGAGCACCGTCATCATGCCGCCGAGCGCCATCATCCGGTCGGCTCCGACCCGCTCGGAATAGCGGCCGGAAATGAAGTTGCCGGCCATGTAGCCGGTTGCCGGCACCATGATCATCAGCCCGTACTCGACCGGCGTGTGGCCGAGCAGTTCGATGATGATGTAGGGCGCGCCGGCCAGGAACGAGAAGAACATGCCGGACAGCAGTGCCGCGAACATCGCGTAGCCCCAGAAGGCCGCGTGGCCGGATATCACGCCGATGCCCCGGAAGGTGCCGAACAGGCTCAGATTCTCGGTCCGGTCATGCTTGGTCTCGTGCATGGCGAAACAGGCATAGACCAGCACCGCGGCCCCGAACAGGAAACCGAAGATGAAACTCGCGCGCCAGCCGAAATACTGGTCGAGCAGGCCGCCGATCGAGGGGACGATCAGCGGCATCACCATCATCGCGGTGGTGACGTAGCCGATCATGCTGGCGGACTTGTCGCGGCCGTAGAGGTCGCGCACCACGGCGCGGCCCAGCACCAGCCCGGTCGCCCCGCCCGCCGCCTGCAGCATGCGCCCGGCGATCAGCGTCTCGACATTGGTTGCCGCCGCGCAGATGGCGGTCGCAACCAGGAACAGCACCAGCCCGCCCAGCATCACCGGACGGCGGCCGAAGCGGTCGGAGATCGGCCCGATGAACAATTGCGAGACGGCGATGGAGAACAGGTAGAGCGTCAGCGCGTACTGGATGGTCGCATAGGGCACGCCCATCTCTTCGGCGATCCGCGGCATGGACGGCATGAAGATGTTCAGCGCCATCGGCCCGATCGTGGCCAGCGCGATCAGGATGGGAAGTCCGGGACGCTTTATCATGCGGGGACTATATGTCCGGTTCATGAAACAACAAAGCGGAGAACGGAGATAGGCGCCATGCCGGCCCTGCATGGCTGACATGCCACTATGGCGCGGGCGGACGCACTCGCCTATTCTGCCAGGCAATTCGATCCGGCGAGGGAACGCCATGACTGACTTTACCGACCTCACGACACTTGCCGCCTCGGTCCCCGACGGGGCGCTGGTCGCCATCCCGCCCGATTACAGCGGCTGCGCGATGGCGGCGGTGCGTGAACTGATCCGCCGGGATGTGCGGGGCCTGCGCCTCGTCGGCGTTCCGAGCGGCGGTTTCCAGGCCGACATGCTCATCGGCGCGGGCTGCGTCGCCGGTGTCGAGGCAGCCGCCATGACGCTCGGTGAATACGGCTCCCCGCCCCGCTTCGTCGCCGCCTTCAAGGCCGGCACGGTCCGGATGGCGGACGCCACCTGTCCGGCCATCCATGCCGGCCTGCAGGCCGCGGAAAAGGGCGTCCCCTTCCTGCCGCTGCGCGGCCTGATCGGCTCCGACATCCTTGCCTATCGGCCGGACTGGAAACTGATCGACAATCCCTTCGGCGAGGACGGCGACAAGATCGTCGCGCTGCCGGCGATCCGGCCCGACGTGGCCCTGTTCCACGCAGCGAAAGCGGACCGTTCAGGCAATGTCTGGATCGGGGTGCGCCGCGAACTGATGCTGATGGCCCACGCGGCCAGGGCGACGCTGGTCACCGTCGAGGAAATCGTCGAGGAGGACCTGCTGGCCGACCCGGTGATGGCTGCCGGCACCATTCCCGGCCTCTACATCACCGCGATCGCGGAAGCCGCCGGTGGCGCGCGGCCCGTCGGCCTGCCCGGCAGCTATCCGCCCGACCATGATGACCTGGCGGACTATGCCCGCATGGCGAAGACCGAGGAGGGTTTCCGCGACTGGCTGGAAACCCACGTCCACGGCAGGTCGTCGGCAGCATGAGCGAGATCGCCCGCGAGGAGCTGCTGGTCTCCGTCATCGCCGACATGCTGCAGGATCTGAACCATGTGGCGGTCGGCGCGTTGTCACCCATTCCGGGCGCCGCGGCGCTGCTGGCGCGCGCGCGCTCCGGCAAGCGGCTTCGGGTCAGCCTGCTCGGCAGCCAGAAGCACAATCCCTTCACCGACGGCGGCAAGGAACTGTTCGATTGCGCCGCCCAGGGCCGCATCGACGCCTTCTTCCTCTCCGGCGGCCAGATCGACGGCGAGGGCAACATCAACCTCGTCGGCGTCGGCGACTACCCGGACCTCAAGGTGCGCTGGAATGGCTCCTTCGGCTCGACCTACCTCTACTTCCTGGTCCCTCGCGTCATCCTGTTCCGCGAGGAACATACGCCGCGCGTCTTCGTGCCGAAGGTGGATTTCATTTCCGCCCCCGGCACCAGCGACCCCGCGACCTACCGCACCGGCGGCCCGCACGCGCTGGTGACCGGCCGCTGCGTATTCGGTTTCGACAAGGCGAACCGCCGCTTCCGGCTGGACAGCGTGCATGAGGGCGAAACGCCGGACAGCGTCCGGGAGGCGACGGGGTTCGACTACGAGAGCCCGGACGCTGTACCGCCGACCCCTGCCCCGTCGGCCGAGACGCTGTCACTGTTGCGCGGACAGGTCGCCGAGGAAATCGCCGAAACCTACCCGGAATTCGCCGCAAGGCTGTTCGGCAAGGCGGCGGCGTAGGGCTCCGCCAGCCCCCCACAAATCGTCATCCTGATGCAAATCAGGACCCATGCCTGAGCG
>JAVKCR010000318.1:0-8036 GCA_040222645.1 Rhodospirillales bacterium | reverse complement strand
CCCGGCCGGCGACCCGGTCGAGGATCTCCGGCAGGGCGGCGACCGAGCCGATGCCGTGGTCGAGTTGGCGTCCGCCATGGTTCGAGACATAGACCGCAGCCGAGCCGAGTTCGACGGCCAGCTCCGCGTCATCCGGGTCCTCGATGCCCTTCAGCACCAGCTTCACGTCGGGATGGCGGTCACGGAAGCGGCGCACCGCGTCCCAGTCGAACGATGCCTGGTAGTGCCGGGTGTCGTCGGCGCCGATCCGCCAGGGCTTGGCGAAGCGCGCCGCGATGTCGCGCTCGCGCCGTGAATAGACCGCGGAATCGACCGTGATGCCGAAGAAGCGGAACCCTTGATCGAGGGCCTGCTTCACATACTCGTCGATCCAGTCGTCGTCGCCGCGGACGTAGAGCGCGAAGCCGAGCTCTGCGTCGGGGGCGGCGGCGCGCACGTCCGGGATCGGGCTGCGGCCGACGAAGGAATGCATGTACATCGCCCCGCCGGCGGCAGCGCCCACGGCGACGGCCTTGCCGCCGTCGGGATGCATGTCGTCGAGGCCGCCGATCGGCGCCAGCATCACCGGCATGCGCAGGTCGGCGCCGAACAGGGTCGCGGAGGTGTCCACCTTGCCGACATTGCGCAGCACCTTCTTGCGGAACCCCAGCTGGTCGAGGGCGAGGCGGTTGCGCCGCGCGGTGGTTTCCGTCTCGGTCGCGCCCAGCAGGTATTGCCAGAGATCCCGCTTCAGCCCCTTGCGGGCGGCTTCCGGAAATTCGTGCAGGCAGACATAGTCTTCTTCGATGCTCATCGGCGTTTCGTCCCGTTTATTGTCCGTACATGATGATAGCGCGTGACGCGGCCTTCACAACGTCTTGCTGCCGGTTGTCATCGGTCGGTACGGAGCCTAGCATCGCTGCGGTTTTCCAGCCGGAGGGAACAGACATGCCTGCAGAAGCCGCCGCGACATTGGCCGAGACCGAAACCGTGCTGGCTGCACTTGCCCAGCGTTTCGGCAACCGCTTCTCCGCCTCCGCTTCCGTGTGCGAGCAACATGGCCGGGGCGAGGCCTACTACGAGGTCGCCGCGCCGGACGGCGTCGTCTTCGCCCAGACCACGGAAGAGGTGGCCGAGGTGGTAAAGCTCTGCGCCGCCCACGGCGTGCCGGTCATCCCCTTCGGCACCGGGACCTCGCTGGAGGGGCATACCCAGGCGCTGCATGGCGGCATCTCCCTCGACCTCACCATGATGAACCAGGTGGTCGAGGTGAATGCCGAGGACATGGACTGCACCGTGCAGGCCGGCGTCACCCGCAAGCAGCTCAACGAATATCTCCGCGATACCGGCCTGTTCTTCCCGATCGATCCGGGCGCGGATGCCAGCCTCGGCGGCATGACGGCGACGCGGGCGTCCGGCACCAACGCGGTGCGCTACGGCACCATGCGGGAAAACGTGCTGGCACTGACCGTGGTGCTGGCGGACGGCCGGGTGATCCGCACCAGCCGGCGCTCGCGCAAGTCGGCGGCCGGCTACGACCTGACCCGCCTTTTCGTCGGATCCGAAGGCACGCTCGGCGTGATCACCGAGGTGACCGTCCGGCTCTACGGCATTCCGGAAGCGATCTCGGCGGCGGTCTGCGCCTTCGCCTCCATCGAGGATGCGGTCAACACCGTGATCACCACCATCCAGATCGGCATTCCGGTGGCGCGCATAGAACTGCTCGACGCCCAGCAGCTCGACGCGGTGAACCATTATTCCGGCCTCGATTACGCGGTGGCCCCCACTTTGTTCTTCGAGTTCCACGGCACCGCGCGCGGCGTCGAGGAACAGGCCTCGATGGTGCAGGAGATCGCCGGCGACAATGGCGGCAAGGACTTCCGCTGGTCGACGCTGGCCGAGGAGCGCTCGAAGCTCTGGCAGGCGCGGCACGACGCCTATTACGCGGGTCTAGCCATGCGGCCGGGCTGCAAGGCGTTCTCGTCGGATGTCTGCGTGCCGATCAGCCGGCTCGCGGAATGCATCACCGAGACCTGCAAGGACCTCGAGAAGTCCGATCTCTACTGCCCCATCGTCGGTCATGTCGGCGACGGCAATTTCCACGTGCTGTTCATTTTCGACCCGGAAAAGCCGGAACAGTTGGAAGAGGCCAAGGCGCTGAACGAGCGCATCGTCAACCGGGCGCTGGCCATGGATGGCACCTGCACCGGCGAACATGGCATCGGCTACGGCAAGAAGCATTTCCTCGTCGCCGAGCATGGCGGCGATGCGGTCAGCGTCATGCGCGCCCTGAAGATGGCGCTCGATCCGCAGAACATCATGAATCCGGGCAAGATCGTCTCTGTGTAGAGTCGCCCGGCAGGAGATTCCACGTTCCGGAAGTGAAGCCGATCACAGCATTCGCCATATTGTCGCTATAGTGTTTCGGACATGATGCGGCATCCGGGCGAGATTGCGGTCGCGCCGGACCATACCTATTGGAGGGATTGAGGCTTGAAAAAGGTTCTGTTGACGCTTTTCGGGTTGCTGGTGCTGATCGTTGCCGGCGCCCTTGCCGCGCCGAGTTTCGTCAACTGGAACGCCTACAAGGACGATATCCGCCAGGTTGTCCGCGCCCAGACCGGCCGCGACCTCGAAATCCAGGGCGATATCAGGGCGACATTGCTGCCGTCTCCGGAACTGAGTGCGGAGAATATCCGCCTGTCCAACCGCGACGGCGCGACCAGCGAGGACATGGTGTCGCTGGCGGCTGTGCGTGTGCGGGTGGCGCTCGTGCCGTTGCTCTCGCGCATCATCCGTGTCGATTCATTCGAACTGGTCGAACCGATCGTCGAGGTCGAGAAGCTGGCCGACGGCAGCATGAATTTCGATGATCTTGTCGGCGCCGGCGATAATGCTGCCACCGCACCGGCCGTGAACGCTCCCGCCGCTTCGGGTGGCAATGCCGGTGCCGAGGGCGCCATGAATGTCGGCGGCTTCGACATCCGCCTCGACAGCGCGACCATCCGGAACGGCACCGTCATCTACCGCGACAGCCAGTCCGGTTCCCTGCAGGTGGTCGAGGATTTCAACCTGACTGTCGGAGCCAATTCGCTGACCGGCCCGTTCGAGCTTGCCGGCGATATCAACCTGGCCGGCATTCCGTTCGATTTCCAGGCCGGTCTCGGCCGCATCGAACGCGACCGCGCGGCCGTGCCGCTGACGCTGAGCATCGGCATCGACAGCGGCGCGACGCGGAGCAATTTCACCGGTGCGGTGATCGGACTGACCGGTGACGATCCCGGCATCCGGGGCAAATTGAAGGGCCGCAGCGAGAACATCCTGAAACTCCTCGCGGCGCTCGGCATGGACATCTCCGCGCTGCCGGCGGAACTCGCCAAGCCGCTCACCCTCGATGCCGCGATCCAGGGTTCTGCCAGGGGCGGCAAGGTCGAGGAGATCCTGCTGGAGGCGGCTGGCAGCCGTATCGCCGGTTCCGCCGAGGTGAAGATTGCCGACGTCATCGAGGGCGCGCTCGACCTGCATGTCGGCAGCCTCGACCTCGACGCGCTGCTGGCCTCGGTTCCGGGGCAGGCCGCGGCCGCCGGGAATGCAGGGAACGCCGGTGGCGACGCTGCGGCCCCACCACAGAAGGCCGCCGAAACCGCTCCCGCCGGAGCGCCGGAAGTCCCGACGCTGCCGGCGAACGTGAATTTCGCGGCGAATTTCACCGCCGATGCCGTGGTCTATCGCGGCAAGCCGGTCAACCGGCTGAACATCTCCGTGGCGCTCGCCAACGGTGAACTGTCGATCAACCAGGTATCCGCGCAGCTGCCGGGTGCGACCGACATCACGGTCTTCGGTTTTCTCGCGCCAAGCGGCCAGACGCTCTCCATCGACCTGGAAGCGGACGCGCGCTCCGAGAATCTGCGGAACCTGCTGGACTGGGCGGGTGTCGATCTCGCCGGTATTCCGCAGGGACGGCTGCAGACCCTGGCGCTCCGCACCAAGGTCGGCGGCACCATCGAGCAGATCCAGGTCAGCGAATTCGAGGCCAAGCTCGATTCGACGACGATCCGCGCCGCCGCCACCATGCGGCCTGCACCGCGGCCCGGCCTCGGCCTGACCCTGCGCGTCGACAAGCTCGATCTCGACGGTTACCTGCCTGCCACCGCGGCTAACCCGGGTAAGGCACCGGCTGCGGCCGCTGCCCCGGCCGGCGACGGATCCGCACCGGCAGCCTCCCCGGCACAGGCCGACCCTTTCGCGGCTCTCGGCGCGCTCAACGATTTCGACATCAATGCCGACGTCGCAATCGGCTCGCTGATCCACCAGGGCATCGCCGCGAACGATATCGTTCTCAAGGCGCAATTGCTGCGCGGCCAGCTGGATGTGCGCGAGGCCACCATCGGCAATCTTGCCGGCGCCCGCGCCAGCCTGAAAGGCGGCTTCTCCGGGTTCGGCGGCAAGGCGAAGATCGCCGGCATGGAGGCGACGCTCGCCGCGAAGTCCATCGACGGGCTGCTCCGCCTCGCCGGGATCGACTCGCCGATCCCGCCGGAGAAGCTCGGCGCGATCCAGGCCAGCCTTGCCGCCAATGGCGGGCTCGACCGGCTTGCCATCAATGCACGGGTCAATGCCGCGGGCGCGACGGCATCGGCCGCCGGCGACATCGCGCCGCTCGGCGCGGCGGACGATCTCATGCTCGCGGTGAAGTTCGACCATCCGTCGCTCAACAACCTGCTCGCCATCGTCGCGCCGGACTACCGCCCGACGGACCGCAAGCTCGGCCCGCTGGCGGTGAAGGCCGATCTCGGCGTCAAACCGGCCGTCTTCTCGGTGAACAACCTGAACGCCAGGGTCGGTCCGACGGCGGTATCCGGGTCGGCGGCGATCCGAACCGACGGTCCCCGGCCGATGATCACGGCCCGGCTGCAGGCGGACGAGCTGCCCGCCGCCTCCTTCATGCCGCTCGCACCCGGGGGCGCCAAGGGCGGGGGGACGGGTTCCGCCGCGTCTGCCGGCGGCAGCGCGCCGGCGCCCGCGACGGGCGCCCGCTGGTCGCGCGAGAAGCTCGATACCTCCGGCCTGCGCGCCGTCGATGCGGATATCCAGATCGCGGCCAAGGCCGTGCTCTACGAGCAGTACCGGGTCGACAATCCGGAGATCGTGCTGACCCTCAAGGACGGCCGGCTCGACCTGTCGCGCATGGCCGGCAAGATGTTCGGCGGCGGCTTCGACATGACGGCGGTGGCCATCGCCGGCGAACGGCTCAACGCCGAGACCCGGGTCGTTGTGGAGAACGCCAACATCAAGCAGGCGGTGCTGCAGACCGCCGGCATGGATGTCGCCGACGGCACGCTCGGCTTCACCGCCGACCTGAAGACCTCGGGCGCCAGCCAGTACGACCTGGTGCGCGGCCTGAACGGCGTGGCGAAACTCGGTGTCAGCAATGGCGTGGTGAACGGCTTCGATCTCGATACGCTGTCCGACAAGCTCAACGATATCGGCAATGTCGCCAGCCTGCTCAGCCTCGTCACCCAGGGCATCCAGGGCGGGCAGACGAAGTTCCAGGACCTCTCCGGCAATTTCCGGGTGACCAACGGCGTGGTCGAGACCAACGACCTCAAGGTCACCGCGCGCTCCGGGATCGCGTCAACGGCGGCAAAGGCCGATCTCGCGGACTGGACGATGAACGGCCAGTCGAACGTGCAGCTGACCCGCATCGACGGTGCGCCGCCCATCGGGGTGCGGTTCTCCGGGCCGCTCGACAGCCCGAACCCGACATTCGATATCAATGCCCTGCAGGCGTTCCTGATCGCCAACGGGCTGGTCAAGGGTGTCGGCGGCATCGTCAAGGGCGGCAAGGATATCGTGAAGGGTGCGGGCGACGGTGTCGGCGGCCTGGTCAAGGGCGTGCTCGGCACGCTCGGCGGCCAGAACAACCAGAACCAGACCGCGCCGTCCGGCTCGACCTCGTCGGGTTCGACCTCGTCGGGCTCCACGCCGCCGCCGCCGCCGCCTCAACAGCAGCAGCCGAGCAATCCGCTGAACAACCTGCTGAAAGGCGTGCTCGGGAACTGAACCCGGCCTATTCGGCCGCCTTCGGCTGGGCTTCCGGGTCCGGCCGCTTCTCGCGCATGGTGACGAATTCCTCCGCCGCGGTCGGGTGGATGCCGACGGTGGCGTCGAAATCCGCCTTGGTCGCGCCGGCTTTCAGGGCGACGCCGAGGCCCTGCATGATCTCGCCCGCCTCGTCGCCGATCATGTGCGCGCCGACCACCCGGTCGTCGGCCGGATTGACGATCAGCTTCATGAAGGTCTTCTCCTCACGGCCCGACAGCGTGTGCTTCATGTGGCGGAACGAGGTAGCGTAGACATCGACCGCACCATAGGTCTCGCGCGCCTTCTCCTCGGTCAGCCCGACGGTGCCGATGTTCGGCTGGCTGAACACGGCGGTGGGGATGTTGTCGTAATCCATTTTCCGAGCGGTGCCGCGGAACAGGTTCGCGGCGATGCACATGCCTTCGGCGATGGCGACCGGGGTCAGCGCCACCCGGTCGATGACGTCGCCGAGCGCGTAGATCGAGGGCACGTTGGTGCGGAAGAAATCGTCGACCTTGATGCTGCCGTTCGACGCCAGTTCGACGCCGGCCGCTTCCAGCCCGAGATTCTTCGTGTTGGGTGACCGCCCGGTCGCGTACATCACGAGGTCGGTCTCGAACGTGTCGCCGTCCATCAGGCAGATTTCGTAGCTGTCGCCTGACTTCCTGATCTCGGCGATGTCGGCATTCATTCTGAGATCGATGCCCTTCTTGCGCATCTCGTCGGCGAGTCCGCCACGGATATCCGCATCGAAGCCGCGCAGGAACAGCGGCCCGCGATAGAGTTGTGTCACCTCGACGCCGAGGCCGTGGAAGATGCCCGCGAACTCGACTGCGATATAGCCGCCGCCGACGATGGTGATCCGCTTCGGCAGTTCCGGCAGGTAGAACGCCTCGTTCGAGGTGATGACATGCTCGCGGCCGGGAATGTCCGGCACATGCGGCCAGCCGCCGACGCCGACGAGGATGTTCTTCGCGGTAAGCTTCTTATCCCCGACCTTGACGGTATGGGGATCGACGATGGTGGCGCGGGCCTCGAACAGCTCTACCCCGGCATTGGCGAGCAGGCGCCGGTAGATGCCGTTGAGTCGCTCGATCTCCGCGTTCTTGTGGTCGAGCAGTTTCTTCCAGTCGAAACCGGTCTTGCCCACCTGCCAGCCGAAACCCGCGGAATCCTCGAAATGCTCGGCGTAATGCGCGGCATAGACGAACAGCTTCTTCGGCACGCAGCCGACATTGACGCAGGTGCCGCCGAGGAAACGTTCTTCGGCGATCGCCACCTTCGCGCCGTAGCTGGCCGAGATCCGGCTGGCGCGAACGCCGCCGGACCCGGCGCCGATCACGAAGAGGTCGTAGTCATAGTCCGCCATGTCGCGCTCCTCGGTTAGAATCCGTGACCATAGATACGCAACCTGCCCGGCGATTCAAACGCCGGCATAGCCGAAGCCGGCAAGATAGGGTGCGCAGATCTCCTCGATGGCGGAGATTTCATCCGCCGTGAGCGCATCGCGCCAGAGACCGGTGCGTTTCGCCGAGACCGGTTTGCCCCACAACGGGCCGCGCCAGAGCGCGGTCTCGGGTGAGGCGTCCCGCAGCAATTCCGTTCGCCAGGCAGGGTTCTGCGCGAAGCCGCCGATATCGAGGCCGGTGAAGGTCGCGAGACGCCCGAAAATGCTGTCCGGATCGGTGACCATATCCTCGTAGCGAAGCGTCAGCATGCGCCGGTAGATCGCCTTGTCCGCGAGGTTGGAGATCGGCGCGTAGAAGCTGTTGTAGGTGCGGGCGAGCATGGCCGCGTCGCGCCCGGCCCGGGTCAGCCGGCTCTCGATCCCCTTCGCGATCTCGGCATCCTGCAGGGCGAACAGCGAGGCCACCACGTCACGCGGATCGCGCACCATGACGATGGCCCGCGCATCCTCCAGCACCTCGATGAAATCCGGCAGGTAGAACGCCTCGTTCGAGGTGATGACATGC
>JAVKCR010000317.1:0-2822 GCA_040222645.1 Rhodospirillales bacterium | reverse complement strand
GAATCGGCCAACCTGCTCTCGCTGCAGACCCGCCAGCAGCTCGGCGTTACCTCGCTGTCACTGGCCCAGCAGTCGGAACAGTCGGTCTTGCAGCTCTTCTAAGGGCTGAGCCCGCCGGGCTGAAAAGACGGGGCGTCCTTCGGGACGCCCTTTTCTTGTTGTGCTTCCGGCGCGTATGCTATTTGCAGAAGTTCCGGTTCGCCGTCTTGCCGCCTTTGGGGAAGGGCTGTCGGGTGTCTGGCCTATTGATAGGGTCCTGAAGTGGCAATTTACAGTTTCGACCGTCTGAACGCACTGGTCGTTGAAGATAACGACTATATGCGTGAGGTGATGACCGATCTGCTTCGCCAGCTCGGTTTCCGTGACGTGAAGAGGGCGAAGTCCGGTGCGGAAGCGATAGAGCTTCTCAAGATCGTCGGACAGAGCAGTTCGAACCAGTACGGTCTCGGTATCGACGTGGTGATCAGCGATCTCATCATGGCTCCGGTGAACGGCATCCTGCTGCTCCGGTGGATACGGGCCGCCAAGGAATCGCCGGACCGGTTCATGCCCTTCGTCATGCTGAGCGGCGCCGCGGATACCGGCTACGTCAATTCGGCTCGAGACCTCGGCGCCACGGAATTTCTCGCCAAGCCGTTCTCGGCGAGATCGGTATCGCAGCGTCTGCTCTCGCTGATCGACCATCCCCGGCAATTCGTGATGACGCAGGAATATTTCGGTCCCGACCGGCGTCGCCGAAAAGGTGAAGTCGAGAATGACCAGCGGCTCAAGACCGAGAAAGACATCACCATCGTCTATTCCGGCTCCCGCGTGAACAAACCGAAGGACAAGAGCGACGTCTGGTATTTCCGCCCGCCCAATCGTATCAAGGACAAGGTTGCGGGCATCGGTGCCGTCGGCGCCGGCGAATTGCCCCTCAACCTGCTGGACGAGGCCGAGGAAAATCTGGCCCGCGTCAGCCTTGAATTCGCCGACTGGGCGCTCTCTTACCTGGCCAGCCTGTCGGACTATTGCACCGAAGCGCTGCTGCATCCGACGCAGCGACCGAAGCATTTCGAGGAAATCAACCTGCTGGCGCACGAATTGCGCGGGCAGGGCGGTACGTTCGGCTATCCTCTCATCACCACCTTTGCCAAATCGCTCTATGACTGCACCGGCAAGGGCTGCAATGTGAGCGATGCCTCGGTGGAGGTGGTGAAGGCGCATATCGATTCGATGCGAGCCGTGCTCAAGGAAAGAATCAAGGGCGACGGCGGTGAGGTCGGTAAACAGATATTCAAGGGCCTGCGCAAGGCCATCTCCAAGCACCGCGATCAGATCGTCGCGTGATCACCTGACATCAGGACGGACCGGGAGGCGGGTTTGGACGATTTCCTATTCGTCGCGTCGAAGATCTTCTGGGGCATTGCTCAACCGACCAATCTCGTCACCTTGCTGGCGATAGCGGCACCTGCCGCTGTTCTCCTCAAGGCCGGCAAGCGACTTGTACGGAGCCTGTCCGCGTTGCTGCTCGTGTTCGTTCTGACTTTTACCGTTGTGCCGGTAGACGACTGGCTGCTGGGTGCGCTGGAGCACCGCTTCCCGCCTCAGATGCCGGACATGGCGGATCCACCGGAAGGAATTATCGTGCTCGGCGGCGTTATTGATCCCGTCAAATCAGCGAAATCCGGTATCCCGGCGATCGGTAGCGGCGCGGAGCGTTTCACGGAAATGCTCTATCTCGCCCGCAAGTACCCGTCGGCAAGGGTGATTTTCTCCGGCGGTTCCGGCCGGCTGACCGACAGGGATTACAAGGAAGGCGATGCGGCCCGCGATCTGGTCGAGCGAATCGGTCTTTCCACCACGCGATTCAGTTTTGAGTCAGAAGCACGCAACACGATTGAGAATGCGATGTATGTCAGCAGGCTTTTTCCGCCTCAGCCAGACAAGTCGTGGCTGCTCGTGACCAGCGCATTCCATATGCCGCGATCCGTCGGCGTCTTCCGGAGAATGGGGTTCAACATCATTCCATATCCCGTTGATTTCAGAACGGAAAAGGACGGTGAAATAGGCTTCGGTTTCGACATGGTGGGCGGGCTCTCTCGGGCGTCGCTTGCAATCAAGGAATGGGTGGGCCTGACGGTTTACTGGTTGCTCGGGCGAACCGATTCGTGGTTTCCGGCGCCCTGACGGGTTGCGTTTGATAACGCTTTGGCAAGACTGGCGGGGTAACCTGCAACTCCCCAAAGCCATCAGCGATCCAGACAATGAAAAAATCCCTCGTTCCCGCCATCGCCACCGTTCTTGCCTTGTTTGGGGCCAGCGGGGCCCAGTCGGCGGAGCAACCTTTCGACACGTGGTTGGCAGAGGTCCGCAACGAGGCCCGGCAGAAGGGGATCAAGGACGGGATCATTGCCGCTGCGCTGACCGGTATCCAGCCCATTCCCCGCATCATCGAACTCGACCGGTCGCAGCCGGAATCGACCCAGACCTTCCAGCAATACATGGAGAAGCGCGTAACGGCCTCGCTGGTCGATCATGGCCGCAAGATGATGACGGAACACAAGACGATCCTCGATGAGGTTTCCCGCAAGTACGGCGTTCAGTCGCGTTTCATCGTCGCGCTCTGGGGCGTGGAAACCAGCTTCGGACGCTATACCGGCGGCTTCAAGGTCGTCGATGCGCTGGCAACCCTGGCATGGGAAGGCCGGCGGGCCGAGATGTTCCGCGACGAACTGTTCAAGGCGCTCACCATCCTGAACCAGGGCCATACGACGCCGGACGCCATGGTCGGGTCTTGGGCCGGCGCGATGGGCCAGAGCCAGTTCATGCCGTCCTCGTAC
>JAVKCR010000316.1:0-6629 GCA_040222645.1 Rhodospirillales bacterium | reverse complement strand
CTACGAGGTGCCGACCGAAGGGACAGGCACCAAGCATCTGCACGGCGTGATCTTCCGCCAGGAAGGCTACCGCCTGTTCCACGGCCGGTTGCCGAAGGAAAGCTGAAGCTTGCCCGTGATGTCAGACAAAGGCGGGCGGCT
Source organism: Rhodospirillales bacterium (assembly GCA_040222645.1). Classification (GTDB taxonomy): domain Bacteria; phylum Pseudomonadota; class Alphaproteobacteria; order Rhodospirillales; family HT1-32; genus HT1-32. Next base: position 6,488 of record JAVKCR010000316.1, on the reverse strand, counting down.
GTATCTCGTGCCGCCGTCGGAAGGCTTCGATCCTGCGCGGGACGCCTGTCTCGATCCGCGCTTCCGGACCGCCAGCAACCTGCTGCTCGAACGCCATCCCTACCGCGACCAGAACCGGCTCGCCGCCGACGCCGAACTGGTTTCGACCTTCGCCAACTGGCGTTGCCTCGAACTCTGCCGCGCGCTGGAGTCAAGGCACCGCACCGGGCTTGGCACGGCCTTCTGGCGCACGGTGCTTATCCGCTGGATGTTCGATGTCGCCCAGTCGGCCTGGCAGCGTTTCATCGCCGTCGAGAACGCCGTACGACTGTTCGGCGCCCAGCCGATGGAAGTACCGGTCTGGCGTGCCGGCGCACCGGAGCGGATGGAGAGCAGCACGGAAGTTTCCTACCGGCTGCTCTATGACCGGCGCCTGCAATGGTGGATTGACAGCCTCTTCGTGGCCGCGCTGGCGCCGGAAGGCTGGCGGCTCACGGATACCGGTCCGGAAGCCGCCGGAATCGGCGCCTATGACCCGCCACCGCCTGCGACCGAGGCGCCGGACAATGCGATCCGCCATCTGAAACGCCGGCTCGGGGTGGTGGACAGCGTCGGTACCCGCTGGGGTTCGCTGATTCTTGCCGCGGTCACCCGCTTCGGACCGAAGGCCGCGCCAAGGCCGGCGGAGAAGGAGACCGACCGCAAGCCGGAGAACCTGCCGGCAAGCTTCACGGAACCATTCGAGGTGATTCTGGAGGCCCTGCTGCCCCGCTCGCTGGACGACATGGTGCCGGAACAGATCGACCGGTTCCGCGACCTCCGCTTCGTGCCCGGCCGGGTCCGGGTCGGCGCGCTCGACGGCTACAACGACCGGCAGAAAGTGGAGATCGGGCTCGCCAAGTCGGCCGGCGAAAGATTGATCCAGACCCAGCATGGCGGCTATTACGGCGTGCTGAAATCGCACCCCGCGGTGATTCATATCGAGTACCGGGAAGATGCCTTCCTGAGCTGGGGCTTCGACCGGCAGAACGGCGTCACGGACGGCATCATTCCGGTGCCGGCGCCGATGCTGTCGGGGATCCGGAACCGGCATCGCGGCGGCGAGCGCTACCTCTTCGTCGGCACCGACATCCAGTTCGACAACATCCACCTGACCACCCGGCCACGCGGCCCGGCATGGTTCGGCTATGTCGACTGGAAGCGTCGGTTTCTCGCGGCGCTGCCCGGGGATGTCGCCGCCGCCATCGACTACCGGCCGGATTTCAGGGTCCGCAACGACCTTGATGACGTGGCCGCCGTGCGGGAGGCTGTGCCTGGCATGAAACTGGCGAAAGGCAATATCGTCGAGCGGCTGCTTGCGTCGAAAGCCGTCATCCTCGACCATCCCGGCACCACCATGAACCAGTGTTTCGCCGCAGGGGCGCCGACGATCTGCTACTGGAACCCCGCGGACTGGACGCTCGACGAGGCGGCGGAGCCCTTCTTCGACAAGCTTCGCCTTGCCGGCATCCTACATGACGATCCGGCATCCGCCGCACTGCACATCGCCCGGATCGATGGCGACGTGACCGGCTGGTGGTCAAGCCCGGACGTTCTGGACGCCCGCAACGCCTGGTCGCGACAATTCGCCCGAACAGGCCGGTTCTGGCTGCTTGACTGGATCGCCGCCTACCTCCGTTTCGTCCGGCAAAGCCGGCAGAATCCGTTTCCCGCAACGACAAACCGGAAAGAACGCGCCGCATGAAAGCGATCGGCATCATTCCCGCCCGCATGGCCTCCTCCCGCTATCCCGGCAAGCCGCTGGTGAAGATCCTCGGCAAGCCGATGATCGAGCATGTCTACCGCCGCTGCCTCGCCTGCCCTGGACTCGACGAGGTGATCATCGCCACCTGCGACGAGGAGATCCGGTCCGCGGCCGAGGCGTTCGGCGCACCGGTGGCGATGACGTCGGACCGCCACGACCGCGCCTCCGACCGCATCGCGGAAGCCGCGGAACAAACCGACGCCGACGTGGTGGTGCTGATCCAGGGCGACGAGCCGATGACCCACCCGGACATGATCACTCAGGCACTGGCGCCCTACCGCGACGGCCCGGGTCCGGCCTGCGTCAACCTGACGCTGCCGATCACCGACCGCGAGGAATTCGAGAATCCGAACACCATCAAGGTGGTGATCGCAAAGGACGGCAAGGCGCTCTTCATGACCCGCCAGCCGATCCCCCACAAGGGCCTCAACCCGGCGAACGGCATCTACGGCCACAAGCAGGTCTGCATCATCCCGTTCCGGCGCGACGCGCTCATGCTCTATGCCGGCATGGAACAATCGCCGCTGGAGATCGCCGAATCGGTCGACATGAACCGGTTCCTCGAGAACGGCATCGAGGTCGTGATGGTGCCGACCGACCGGCAGACCCACGCCGTCGACAATGCCGCCGACCGCGACCGCGTCGAGCAGCTGCTCGCCGCCGATCCCTATACCAAGACCTATTGATCCCCCCGAGACGGAACCCCCCGAGAATGACCTGGAAAGTCCTGATTTCCGCGCCCTACCTGCTGCCATTCATCGACGAATATCGTCCGTCCTTCGAGGAGAACGATATCGAGATCACCATCGCCGATGTCGAGGAACGCCTGGAGGAAGCCGACCTGCTGAAGGTGATCGGCGAATATGACGGCATCATCGCCGGCGACGACCGCTTCACCGCGAAGGTGTTCGAGGCGGCGCCGAAGCTGAAGGCGCTGATCAAGTGGGGCACCGGCATCGATTCCTACGACCAGGAAGCCGCCGCCCGCCACGGCGTGTTGATCGGCCGCACGGTGGATGCCTTCACCGAACCGGTGTCCGACACCATCATGGGCCTGTTCCTCTGCTTCGCGCGGAACCTGCCCTTCATGGACCGCCAGATGAAGGCCGGCACCTGGCAGAAGATCCGCGGCCGCACGCTCGGCGAATCCACCATCGGCGTGATCGGCATCGGGGCCACCGGCAGCGCCGTGCTGCGCAAGGCGAAGCCGTTCGGCGCCACCCTGATCGGTTGCGACATCCGCGAGGTGCATCCCGGCCATGTCCGCACGCTGGGCGTCGAGATGACCAGCTTCGAGGACGTGCTGGAGCGGTCCGACTACCTGACCGTCAATTGCGATCTCAACGAGACCAGCTATCACCTGCTGAACGCCGCCGCCTTCAAGCGGATGAAGAACGATTCGGTGCTGGTCAACGCCGCCCGCGGCCCGATCGTTGACGAGCAGGCGCTGATCGAGGCGCTGGAGACCGGCGAGATCGCCGGCGCCGGGCTCGACGTGTTCGAACACGAACCGCTGCCGGCGGGCAGCCCGCTGCGGCGCATGGACAACGTGCTGATCGCCCCGCACAACTCGAACTCCAGCCGCAAGGCATGGGACGCGGTGCACCGCAATTCCATCCGCATGCTGGTCAACGTGCTGAAGACTGGGCGCCTCTGACACGCTGACCATGCCACGCACTTCCATCATCGTCCGCTGCTTCAACGAGGCGCGGCATCTCCCGGCCCTGTTCGATGCCTTCGATCGCCAGACCGACCGCGATTTCGAGGTCCTGCTGATCGATTCCGGCTCGTTCGACAACAGCCGGGAGATCGCCGAGCGGCGGGGGGCGCGCATCCTGCGCATCCCGAAGCATGATTTCACCTTCGGCTATTCGCTGAATGTCGGGATCGGGGCCGGCGAGGGGCGGTTCATGGCGATCGTCTCGGCGCATGCCATACCGACCGACGAGCACTGGCTCGCCCGCCTCACCGCGCCGCTCGAGGACGAGAGCGTCGCCATGACCTACGGACGCCAGGTCGGCGTGCCGTCCTCCAAGTTCAGCGAGGCGGAGGATTTCGACCGGGTGTTCGGCCCCCGGGCGCGCACCGAGAAGCCGGGCGATTTCCGGGTCAACAATGCGAATTCCGCGATCCGCAAGACGGACTGGCAGGTGCTTCCCTTCGACGAGGAACTCACCGGGCTCGAGGATATCGCCTATGCGCGGCACTGGATGGCAGAGGGCCGCAAGGTGCTCTACCTGCCGGAGCCGGCGGTCTTCCATATCCACGAGGAAAGCTGGCGGCAGGTGCGCAACCGCTACTACCGCGAGGCGGTGGCGCTGCGACATCTCGGGCTGAAGGGCCCCAGGGACGCCCCGAAGGCGGTGCTCGACGAGTGTCTCAGGCTGGTCGGTGACCATGCCGCCGTGCTGACCCGGCGGGCCAACCCGGTCACGAATCGGCTGACCTTCGCCCAGCGGCTTCGCGAGGTCGTCTATTTCCGCTACCAGAAGGCGATGGGCACCGCGACCGGCTATACCCGCCGCGAGGCGATGCGCACCCGGCGAGCCCGCGTGGATACCCAGCTCGCCCGCGCGTGCCGGGCGGTGGTGATCGCGGCCCCCGGCCGCGCCACGATCGAGAACCGGCCGATTCCGACCGTCAGGCCGGGCGAGGTGCTGATCCGGGTCACCCATGCCGGGGTCAGCGCGGCCGACATGCAGGTCTTCGACGGTGTCACCCGCTACGCGCATTCCGGGGCGAGCGCCTATCCGATCGTGCCGGGACACGAGGTCGTCGGCGAGATTGCCGTGCTCGGCCAGAACGCCGGCAACCTGGTGGAGAACCAGCCGGTGGTGGTGCAGGCGATCCACGGCTGCGGCACCTGCGACGCCTGCCGCGGCGGCAATGTCATCGCCTGCCCCGAGCGCACGGAAGTCGGCGTGCGCGGCATCGACGGCGGCTACGGCGACTTCATGGCGGCACCGGCGCGCTATGTCCATCACGTGCCGAAGGGGCTCGACCCGGCCATCGCCACCCTGGCCGAACCACTCGCGGTGGTGCTGAAGGGCCTGCGGCGGGTCGGCATCGCCGGCAGCGACAGGGGACCGCTGGAATCGGCCGTCGTGCTCGGCGGCGGACCGCTCGGGCATCTCGCGGCACTGGCGCTGCGGCTGTACGGGCGCGAAGTCACGGCGATCGACCGCAATCCCGACCGACGGGCCGCCCTGGAAGCCGCCGGCATCACGGCAACCGGCGAGGGCGGTGCGATCGGTTCCGCCGGGCTGGTGGTCGAGGCGACCGGCGACAGCGACGTGCTTGACCGCGCCATCGCCGACAGCCGGCAGGACGCGACCATCCTGATGCTCGGCCTGCCTTATCTCTCGAGCCGCCAGACCATGAGCGCCATCGCCGCCTGCGATCGCGTCGTGGTCGGCTCGGTCGGCTCGACCGACGCGGATTTCAAGGCGGCGCTCACGCTGCTGCCGTCCCTCGGACTCGCATCCCTGGTTGCCGACCGCCGGCCGCTCGAGGCCTATCGCGAGGCCTGGGACGACATGCGCGGCGGGCGCACGATCAAGGTCGTGCTTGAGCCGGAAGCCCGAACATGAAGAAGATCTATTGCGTCAATGAACTGACGGCGCTGCCACTCCTGTTTGCCGCCCTGTTCCGTCGCAAGGCCTGGTATCTTGCGGTCACGCCGTACATGCAGCGCTTTCGCCCACTGCTCGAACGCCTCGTGCGCTGGGGGGAGACGCGGGGCCTGCGCCGCGCCGACGAAATCGCCCCCTCAATCGGACCGGCGCTTGACTATCTCTACCGCACCATGCTGGTTGATTTCTTCTCGCGCATCGAAACGTGGCAGAGCGCGTATTACCGGTTCGATCAGGCGCGGCCGGGAATCGAGCGCTACGAACGCTGCTACCGCCACGTGGTCAGCAACCATCTCAGCCTGATGTCACCGATCATCGTCAGTCTCGGCGATCTGGATGAAGCTGCCGGAGACGACATCCGCATCGTCGGCATTCCCGGCGACATCCTCGCGGCGGCCGAAGCCTATAGCGGCCGGTCGCTTCGCCATTTCGCGCATCCCGACCGGAACCCGCACCGGTTGCTCAATCCCCTGCTCGGTCTCTTCATTCTCGCCGCATCGCTTGTCTGGTCCGCAATCCGGATCAGGCCCGGCGGAATCGTCCGCAAGGAGTACTTCTTCGCTGCGGACTTCGTCGACGACGAATCCGATGCCCTGCTCTACCACGAGGTCGCCGACGGCGGCCCGTTGCTGCTGGCCGGCCGGTCGAAGGGCTACAGCACCCGCCGGCATGAACTCGACCTGCCGCCGCACGATTTCTGCATGCTGAGGGACGGTCTGCTGGACATGGAACAGGGCGGTCGCACGCTGGCCTTCCTGGTCCGTGACACTCTCCGGATCATACGTCACTTCAGCCGGCTCGAGACGCCGTTGTTCTCGGCACTCGTCGCGCTGCCGTTCTATCGCGCCATCTACCGGGCCTTCTTCACCCGTTTCGGCGCCCGCTATTTCTGGGGCCGCGATTCCTACAGCCCCTATCACCTGATCCGCCGCCAGGAGATGGCCCGGACGGGCGGGGTGAGCTGGAGCGTCTGCCACAGCTACCTGACCTACGGCGACCGCTATCCGGAATTCACCTATCTCGGCTATCATCGCTACTACATGCTCGGCACCTTCCTGCGCGATAATTGGTAT
>JAVKCR010000315.1:0-3312 GCA_040222645.1 Rhodospirillales bacterium | reverse complement strand
TATTGTCGAGCTCCTTCGTGCGGAAGGAATCGACATTGCCCGTCGGACTGTGGCCAAAGACCGGGAAGCCATGCGCATTCCGTCTTCGGTCCAGCGGCGCCGGGATAAATCCGCCGTCGCACTCTGACAGGGAGGTCGTTCATGCAGAAAATCGGCGTGTTGACACAACATACCTTCGGACATATGGTCCCGCCCGCTTCAGTGACCCGGGCGGTGCGGGATTTCTGACTCTGGCCGCGCAAGAGCCCGGCAACATCAAAACTGACGGCAAAAAAACAAAATGCAGATTTCCATCAGGGGACGACATATCGACCTCGGCGACGCCTTTCGTGAGCATGCCGAGGATCGACTCAAGGACCTCATCTCGAAATATTTCGAAAACGCCATCGAAGCTGCCGTGGTCGTCGACAAGGACGCTTCGGGCATCGAGGTCAATATCAATGTGCATGTCCACAAGGGCATGCTCATCCAGGGTTCGTCCAAGGGCGACGAGGTCTATGCCTCCTTCGACCAGGGCGCGGAACGCATTGCCAAGCAGCTCCGGCGCTACAAGCGCCGTCTCGTGCAGCATCCGCGCGGCGACGAACCGATCGAGGCACAGCAATACGTCATTGCCCCGGAAGAAGCCGACGACGGCGAGGTTTCCGCTGAACCGGCCGAACCGGTGGTGGTCGCCGAAATGGCCACCAATATCGCGACCTGCACGGTCAGCGATGCGGTGATGCGGATGGACCTGGCGAACCAGCAGGCGATGATGTTCCGCAATTCGGCGCATGGTGGCCTGAACATGGTCTACCGCCGCCCGGACGGTAATATCGGCTGGGTGGATCCGCGCGGATCCCGGGCAACGAAGTAACGTGCCTCATTCTCATCCTGTAACGAGGTAGAGATGAATATAGCCGACCTCCTGGCGCATGATTGCGTGGTCCACGCGTTGCATGCGACCAGCAAGAAACAGAGCTTGCAGGAGCTGGCGAAACGCGCGGCGCAGGCGACCGGCCTGCATGAGCGGGCGATCTTCGATGTCCTGCTGGAGCGTGAGCGCCTTGGCACGACCGGTGTCGGCAGCGGCATCGCGATACCGCATGGCAAGCTGCCGGATCTCGACCGCCTCTACGGCGTGTTCGCGCGTCTCGACAAGCCGGTGGATTTCGATTCCATCGACGAGGCGCCGGTCGACCTGGTGTTCCTGCTGCTGGCGCCCGAGAATGCCGGGGCCGACCATCTGAAGGCGCTCGCCCGCGTCTCGCGCCTGTTGCGCGACAAGCCGACCTGCGAGAAGCTGCGCGGCGCCGACAGCGCCGATGCCCTCTACGCCATCCTGACCGAGGAAAGCGCGAGCCGCGCCGCCTGATCCCGGGGGATGTCCCCCGGGCCTCGCTCAGTGCATGTCGACGGGCTGAAGATCGTTCTGGATCGCGGTTGCCTGCGCGATCTCGCGGGTCCGCGCCGTGCCGAGCTGCTGACCGTCGGCGGCGAAAATCCCGTAGATCGTTCCAGACTTGGTCCGGATCGGACGGATCGCGGCGACGGCGTCCATGCCGAGCAGCAGGAAATCGTCCGGGCTCAGGCCGGTGTCCGTATCGGCGGCCTCGTTTCGATAGTCATTCATCGGAGCGCCCTTTCGCGATGGCCTTGCGCGATGGCGCGACGTCGATCATCTCACACTAGTCCTTGCCGCCTGCACCCGTGGAATTGATCGGGATGTTGCGGACCCTGACATCCGGTACCGAGCGTTCCATGTCGACATGGAGCAGGCCGTTATCGAGGAAGGCCGCCGAGACCTCGATGCCTTCCGCGAGCACGAAGGCGCGCTGGAACTGGCGCGACGCGATGCCGCGATGCAGGAACACCCTGTCGTTGCCGTCGTCGCCCTGCCGGCCGCGGACAACGAGCTGGTTGTCCTCGATGGTGACCGAGAGGTCATTCATGGTGAAACCGGCGACGGCCAGCGAAATGCGCAGCGAATGGTCGCCTGTCTTCTCGATGTTGTAGGGGGGATAGCCGTCGGAAGAGGCCTTCGAGACGCGGTCCATCACGCGTTCGAGATCATCGAATCCGAGCAGTAGCGGGCTGTTGAAGAGTGACAGTCTTGTCACGGCGTCCTCCGGGTATGAGCGACCAGCCGGCTGTGCGGACCCTGTGAGCGGCATCCGCAGCCGGAATAACCGAGTATTTGGAAAGGCCTTCTCAACTGTCAAGACGGCGGGTGATATTCGGGGGTTTGTTGTAACGTAATAGATACTTTAAAGTCGCCTCATTGACTGGGGGATGGCTGGCCGGGTTTTCACATATGCAAATTCTCTTCGACGAGGAAGGCGAGAAGCATGTCCTGCGCAATGGCATGCTCGACGGCCAGGAATTCAGGGGGCTTTCGGTCGACATGGACCTGCCCGGCTTCCTGGTTCGCAATCGCGGCTGGGTAATGGTCGACCTCGATATCGAGCGGGATACACCGGTCACCGTCCAGTTCTATACGCCGAACGTCGATGACGGTGCGATCCGGCCGGTGGTCGACATCATCTCGGGTTTTCCCGGCGGAGGACCGATTGCGATCCGCTACTGGTATGGCGGCTGGGCCTACGAACGGTTTTCCAGCGCCGAGGATGCCGTCTACCGGATGGAGAACGTCATCGATTTCCGGGAACAGGCGGTCTCCCGGAAGCAAACCACGACCAGGGAACTGGCGGAGGACGATGTCACGTCGCGGCGTATCGAGCGCATGCGGCAGATCTGGGAAGCCGCGAACGGCGTGCTGTCGGCGCGCATGATGACCTGGATGCGCCAGTCCGGCCTGATGGAGCGGACCCTGATGGTGGAGCTTCAGCAGGAGAACCTGATCTACCGCTATTTCGGCGCCGGTTTCCACAATCTTCTCGGCAGCAAGTTCTGCGAAAGCCGGATCAACACGGTTCAGGACGGTTCGGGCAGCGACTATGCCAGGCGGGTGGTAAGCCAGTATTACGACGTCATCGCCGCGTCACGACCCTATTACGACCGGATCACCACCTCGCTTGCCGACCGCAACCGGGACGACGATTGTCCGAACCATTACCGGTATTTCGATTATGAACGCGGCATCTTCCCCTGCATGACGGAGGACGGAAGCCTGGTCATGATCGGGCACACCGACAATATCCCGAACTGTATCCACCTGGCCTGAGCCTTCAGGCGGCGCTGGCTGCATGATCGACAGCCCCCTTTGCCGGGTGCTGTTCCCCGCCGGCGATCCAGAAATCGATGTCGTCGATCATCGACACGCGGTCATTCCAGACGAACTGCATGTCCGACCAGGTGGGAAAGTAGGGTTCG
>JAVKCR010000314.1:0-5327 GCA_040222645.1 Rhodospirillales bacterium | reverse complement strand
TGAAGAGTGTCGATGTCGCCGCCTACGAGACGTTCTAGACCGCGATGGACGGTGCCTGGCAGCCGGGCATCTAGGTCCTCGGTCTCGGCGGTGATCAGGCCCTTGTTGTTCTCGTCCAGAGCCCAGCGGACGCCGTCATCGGCGAGACCGAGGACCTTGATGCCCGGCTTCCAGGAACCGTCCATCGCGGTCTTGAAAGTCTCGTAGGCGGCGACATCGACACGCTTCAGCATCGAGGTCAGCACCGAGCCCGGCTGCAGGTGGTTCTGGTTGGAATCGACCCCGATGGAATACTTGCCCGCATCCTTCGCGGCCTGCAGCACGCCGATACCGGTGGACCCGGCCGCCGCGTAGATGACATCGACGCCCCGGTCGAACTGGCTCTTGGCAAGCTCGGCGCCCTTTGTCGGATTGTTCCAGGCCGCCGGCGTGTCGCCGGTCATGTTCTGGAACACCTCGGCGTCGCTACGGGCGAATTTCGCGCCCTGCTCGTAGCCGCAGGCGAACTTGCGGATCAGCGGGATGTCCATGCCGCCGACGAAACCGACCTTGCCGGATTCAGATTTCATCGCGGCGAGGATGCCGACCAGGAACGAGCCTTCATGTTCCTTGAAGACGATCGACTGCACGTTCGGCAGGTCGACAACCGCGTCGATGATGGCGAACTTCACGTTCGGGAATTCCTGCGCCACCTTCTCGATCGCGGCCGCCTGGGCGAAGCCGACGCCGAGCACCACGTCGGAACCGCGTTGCGCCATGCGGCGGATGGCCTGCTCGCGCTGCGACGGGTTGGTGACCTCGAACTCCCGGTATTTCAAACCGGTTTCCTTGGCGAACTTCTCGACGCCGTTATAGACGCCTTCATTGAACGACTTGTCGAACTTGCCGCCCATGTCGAAAACGACGGCCGGTTGAAGGTCTGCAGCTCCTGCAGCGGTTACCGTGAAAGCCGCCACAGCCGCGGCGGCCAGGCTGATCAGTCGTGTCATGGCACATGTCCCTGTAAATCGATTATCCCTCGGGTGTCGAGTTTATCGCCTGCGGTTGAAACGACAATCACGATCCGAAGCTTCCGGTCAGAACGCCACCGGAAATCTTACACCAATGTTGCGAGCGGAGCGCCGGAGGTTCACACTGATTTCAAGGTCGGCGAGACAGGTTACGGCTGCCGGCCACCGGACATTCAGGGAACACGGACATGACACGCAAACTCTTCCTGGCGACCGCCGCGGCCTGCGCGTTCGTCGCGGGACCGGCGCTTGCCGACTACACGATCTCGATCCTCCATACCAATGACTTCCACAGCCGCGTCGAGCCGATCAACAAGTACGATTCGAGCTGTGGCGAAAAGGACAATGCGGAAGGCAAGTGTTTCGGCGGCTACGCCCGCATGGTGAACGCCATCAAGGCCGCGCGCGAGGCGTCCCCCAACAGCCTGCTGGTTGACGGCGGCGACCAGTTCCAGGGTTCGCTGTTCTACACCTACTACAAGGGCAAGGTTGCCGCCGAGATGATGAACCTGCTCGGCTATGACGCGATGACAGTCGGCAACCACGAATTCGACGATGGCCCCGGCGTGCTGCGCGGCTTCATGGATGCGGTGAAGTTCCCGGTGCTGCTCGCCAACGCCGACATCTCGAAGGAACCGACGCTGGCCGATGTGCTCAAGGCCTCGACAATCATCGAGAAGGATGGCCAGAAGATCGGCCTGATCGGCGTCACCCCCGCCGACACCAGCGAACTCGCCTCGCCGGGCCCGAACATCAGGTTCGGCGATCCCGTCCCCGCGGTGCAGGCGGAAGTCGACAAGCTCAAGGCGGCGGGCGTCAACAAGATCGTGCTCCTGTCCCATTCCGGCTACTCGGTCGATCTCTGGATCGCGTCGCGGGTTTCCGGCCTCGACGTCATCGTCGGCGGCCACTCCAACACCTATCTCTCGAACGTCTCCGACCGGGCGGACGGTCCCTACCCGACCTGGCGCAACGGTCCGGACGGCGGCAAGGTCGCGGTCGTGCAGGCCTATGCCTTCGGCAAGTATCTCGGCAAGCTCGACGTGACCTTCGACGATGACGGCAACGTCACCGCCGCTGTCGGCGAGCCGATCGTCGTCGACGGCAAGATTGCCGAGGATTCGACCCTCAAGACCCGCATCGCCGAACTGGCCCAGCCGCTCGACGAGATCCGCAACAAGGTGATCGGCCAGTCGTCGGCGCCGATCGACGGCGACCGCAAGGCCTGCCGCGCGGTGGTCTGCGAGATGGGGGTGCTGGTGGCCGACGCCATGCTCGACAGCGTCAAGGACAAGGGCTTCACCATCGCCTTCGCCAATGGCGGGGGACTGCGCTCCTCGATCGATGAAGGCGAGGTCACCATGGGAGAAGTGCTGACCGTGCTGCCGTTCCAGAACACGCTCGCGACCTTCCAGATCAAGGGCAAGGACATCGTCGCCGCGCTCGAGACCGGCGTCAGCGAGGTCGAGGAAGGCAAGGGCAAGTTCCCGCAGGTCGCGGGGCTGAAGTTCACCTGGACCCGTTCGGTGCAGCCGAAACAGGGCCGCGTGAAGGAAGTCCTCGTCATGAAGGACGGCGCCTGGGTTCCGATCGATCCGGAAGCCACCTACGGCGTGGTCACCAACAACTATGTCCGGACCGGCGGCGACGGCTACGTCATGTTCGCCGAGAACGCCATCGACCCCTACGATTTCGGCCCGGACCTGGCCGACGTCGTGGCGGCCTACATCGCGGCGGCCGGCAGCTACAAGCCCTACACCGACGACCGCATCGTCGAACAGTAAGGGATAATCCCGGAAAAGCCTCCCGGGCCCTGTCCGGGGGGCTTTTTCACGCCAAGATGGACCGTGAACCGAGGGAGGTGCGAAATGCTGAGAATATGGGGACGCCGTTCTGCATTCAACGTGCAGAAGGTGATGTGGCTGATCGGGGAACTCGGGATCGAGCACGAGCATTTCCCGGCCGGCGGCGACCATGGCGGGCTCGACGACCCGGCTTTCCGAGCCATGAACCCGCATGGCAAGGTACCGGTGATCGACGATGACGGCATCATCGTCTGGGAGAGCCACGCCATCCTCCGCTACCTCGCCGCAACCTACGGCGCCGGCACGTACTGGGTGGCGGACGCCGCCTCGCGGTCATGGATCGACCGCTGGATGGACTGGTCGGCGACCACGCTGCAGCCGGATTTCCTGACCGGCGTGTTCTGGGGCTGGTACCGCACGCCGGAGGAGAGCCGCGACACCGCGATCACCGATCTCAAGATCGCCGCCTGCGCGCGGCACATGCAGCAGCTCGACTACGCGCTCTCCGCCCGGCCCTGGCTGAGCGGTGAGCAATTCGGTCTCGCCGACATCCCCGCCGGCACCAACCTCTACCGCTATTTCAACATCGACATCGACCGCCCGGACGTTCCCCGCGTCGAGGACTGGTATGCCCGCCTGAGCGAGCGGGCCGCCTACCGCGAGCATGTCATGCTGCCGTTCGAGCACCTCAAGGGGCGGCTGAGTTTCTAGAAACTCCTACTTACACCCCTCACCGTCGTCATCCCAAACTTGATTTGGGACCCATGCCTGAGCCGCCTCGATGCGCGACAGACTCACCGCCGGGCACCGTGTGGAAAGGTGCGAAAATCTGCACCGGCCATAGCGATTGAGAAGGCTCAGGCATGGATCCTGATTTGCATCAGGATGACGTTCTCTTTGCCGTTTCCCTTGCCCTCACGAAAGTGGCGGTCTCTGCGGCGGATACAGTGACTGGCTCGCGGGGTTCCCACTTTCACGGGAACGAGGGGGATGGACTGCCAGGAACAGAGTTGATGACGATTTATCAAAGGTTGGAGGCAAGCCATTTTCAGCTGACTTCCCCCACCCCTTTAGTCGGCTCCCCCCTCGTTCCCGTGAAAACGGGAACCCGGAGCAACAGGGCCGTGCCTGTCTGCCCTGGATGCTCGCGTCCCCGAAGACGAACGGAATGGGGTAACCTCGCCCACCCCCCAACTCCCCGCTTGCCCCGCCCCGTTCCCGGCGTATGCAGCATCGAGCCATGACCTCGCGCAGCGTGGCGGTTCGTCGTTCTCTTTTCAAAGGCGTCTGTTTCTGGATGGTCGGGCTGAACCCGCCCTCTGCCTAATCCGCACGTCGCAGGATCAGCCGGAGCTGCTTCTCCACCTCGACGATGGCGAAGAACGTGGCCCCGAGGGCAACAATCAGCAGGCCGTCGCCAAACGACACGGGCCGGGTGCCGAAGATCTGCTGCAACGGCGGAAGGTAGGTCACCGCGAACTGGGCAGCCGTCACCGCGATCACCGTCATCCAGACCACCGGTGTGCCGCGTACGGCCTTCCAGGTCAGCGAGGTACCGTAGATGTTGCGCACGAAGAACAGGTGGAAGATCTCCAGAACCACCAGGGTGTTGACAGCAAGCGTGCGCGCCAACGCCGGATCGTATCCCTTGTCGATGCCGTAGGAATAGATGCCGAACACCGCGAAAACGAACAAGGCCGAGACGAAGATCACGTGCCAGATCAGGTCGCCCGAGAGGATCGGTGCATTCCTCGACCGCGGCGGGCGCCTCCTGGTGTTCTCCTCGGTAGGCTCGAAGGCCAGCGCGAAACCGAGCGTGATCGCTGTGATCAGGTTGATCCAGAGGATCTGCACCGCCGTCACCGGCAGCGCCATTCCGAGAAACAGGGCGATGACGATCGTCAGGGATTCACCCGCATTGGTCGGCAGCGTCCAGCTGATGACCTTCCGGATATTGTCGTAGACGGTCCGTCCCTCGCGCACCGCCGCGGCGATCGAGGCGAAATTGTCGTCGGCGAGCACCAGTTCGGCGGCTTCCTTGGCGGCCTCGCTTCCCTTGCGGCCCATCGCGATGCCCGCATCGGCGCGCTTCAGGGCCGGCGCATCGTTCACCCCGTCCCCGGTCATGGCGACGGTCAGGCCGTGGGATTGCAGCGCCATGACCAGGCGCAGCTTATGTTCCGGGCTGGTGCGGGCGAAGATATCGGTATCGACCACCGTCACGCCGAGTTCCGCGTCATCCATTTCCTCGATCTCGGCGCCGGTCAGAACACGCCCGGCGTTCTTCAGTCCGATCTGGTGCCCGATCGCCCGTGCCGTGGCCGCATGATCGCCGGTGATCATCTTCACCCGGATGCCGGCCCCGTGGCATTCGGCGATTGCGGAGATGGCTTCGCCGCGCGGCGGGTCGATGAGGCCGACAAGCGCAACCAGTGTCATGCCGCCATCGAGGTCGGCGCTGTCGAGCGCCTCGTGTTCCTGCGGGACGGAACGGGTCGCCAGGGCGAGAACC
>JAVKCR010000313.1:0-3294 GCA_040222645.1 Rhodospirillales bacterium | reverse complement strand
GCTTGAGGATGCGGGGCGAGCCGGATTCCAGGCCCGCCGACAAGAGCCTGAGGCCGTTGCGCTCCAGCATGTCGAGGTCGACGCGGTCGATGCAGTCGAGGCGGCTCTGGATCATCCAGCCGAAGCGCCCGCCGATTTCCTCGGCCAGCGGCCCGAAAACCTTCTTGTTGGTGGTGATGTTCTCGTCGGTGAACTTGATGATGTCGAGGTCGTATGTCTCGACCAGGCCCATCATCCGTTCGACGGCCTGCTGTACTTCGAGCGGCCGCCATTTCGAGAGCATGTTGCCGGTGGCGCAATAGGCGCACTGGAACGGGCAGCCGCGCGAGAAGGTGAAGGGCAGTACACGCGCATGGGGGAACTGGGCGTTGAACAGGTACTGTTCGCAATCGACGAGGTGATAGGGCACCGGCGGCAGCGCGTTCCAGTCCCGAACGGCGCCGCGCCAGATCTTCTGGTCCACCACGCCGTGGCGTTCGATTTCGCGCACCAGGTGGGCGAAGGTCTCCTCGCCCTCATGGGTGACGACGTAATCGACCAGCGGATGGCTGGCCGTCTGTTCGGGCAGCAATGTCGGGTGCCAGTTACCCCAGATGGTCGGCACGCCGTATTCCTTCGCCATCTTGGCGAAGCGCATGGAATGGAACAGCTGGGTGCCGGTCATGGTCGAGATGCCGACGGCGATGGGGTTCCGAGCGAGCGCCTCGGTATACTTGCTTTCCGGGTCGGTGCGCTGGTCGAAGATCACGACCTCGTAATCGCGGTAAAGCGCGGAGGCCACTGCGAGCACGCTCAGCGGCAGGGCATAGGTGCCCGGCATTTCCAGATCGGTATCGGGATAGACCAGGATAACGGGTCGTGAGCCGTTCATCGCCATTGTCCCCGGGCCTTCTGCCTGTTTGCGGACATCCGGCGGTTCGCGCCGGACGGAGAAAGGATACGCGAAATTGCCATCCGCTCCAAGCGAAGCGTCCGGCAACGGCGCGCAATATGAAATTCAACCGTATCAACGCTTTCCTAACCGCCGGTGAATCATGCTGTCGGGATGTTGCCGGATGCCGCTTGACCGGCAAGTTTCGAGAAACTTGCTGCCCGCGCCGCCGGGAATGCTATACTGGCCGCAAGGTCAGAAGGGCCTTTATACTTGCGCGCAAGGCGCGGACACCCGAACGGAAAGAAGATTCCGGGAATGGATATCCTGAGTTTCGACAAGGTGATCTATCACTATGACCGGCTGCGGAAGATGCAGTCGGGCGAACCCCAGTTCCCGGTCCACATCACCATCAGCCTCGGCAATCTCTGCAACCACCGCTGTCTCTGGTGCTCGGTTTATGCCCAGCTGCAGAAGGACGTGCAGCTGACCGACGTCGACCGGTTGCTCGCCTTCCTCGAGAAGGGGGCGGCGCGCGGGCTGAAGGCGGTCTCCTATGTCGGCAACGGAGAGCCGACCGCGCATCCCCGGGCGAAGGAACTGTTCCGCCGGGTCCACGAGATGGGCATCGAGCAGGGCATGTTCACCAACGGCTACCTGCTCGACCGGGTGATGGACGAGGTGCTCGACGGCTTCACCTTCATGCGCTTCAGTCTCGATGCCGGATCGCCGGCCATGCATGCGGAGATGCATGACGTGCCCGACACGCAGTTCCCGAAAATCATGGAGAACATGGCCGAGATCATCCGCCGCCGAAAGGCCGACCGCCCGACCATCGGCGTGCAGTACGCGGTGCATCACCGCAATCTCCCCGACATGTACGAGAGTGCCCGCAAGGTCGCCGAGATCGGCGCCGACTACTTCTCGGTGAAGCCCGTATTCAACAAGGGGTCGGTCGGCGAGCGGATCGAGAAGAACCGGCTGACGCTGGAGGAGCTTTCCCCGGAAGTTTCCCGCATCCGCAAGGATATCGAGAGCCGGAGATTCGAGGTGCATTTCCGCCCCTTCCAGATCCTCTCGGAGGAGGCGGACGAGAACGTGCTGAAATATGACCGCTGCGTCGCCGGCTTCTTCAACCTGAACCTCTACGAGGATGGCTCGCTGGTCTATTGCGCACCGCACCGCATCCCGGTCGGGCATATGGACGACGATCTCGACCAGGTCGAGCGCAACATCGTCGATCTCTCGACAAAACTCGATCTGTCGAAATGCCCGGGCGGCTGCCGCTATCACCCGCTCAACCATCTCGTCCACACGGTGGTGAAGCCGGGCGAGGCGGACCCCTACCACCGGAATTTCCTGTAAGGCCACGGGACCATGCATCCGCCGGTTCCGCATACCCGCACCGAGATCACCCCGGAGGACGAGGCGGCGGTGCTGGCGGCGCTGCGGGGCCGGGTGCTGGTCGAGGCCGACCGGAGCCGGGCACTGGAAGAACGCTTCGTTGCCATGTTCGGCGGCGCCGGCGCAGTCGCGACCGGTTCCGGCAGCCAGGCGCTCGCCGTCGCGCTCAAGGCCATCGGCGCCGGGCCGGGCAGCGAGGTTATCCTGCCGTCCTATGTCTGCGCCCAGGTGCTGGCGGCGGTGGAGCATGTGGGGGCGACCGGAATCGTCGTCGATGTCGCCGAGGACTGGATGATCGATCCGCAGGCCGTACTGGCCGCGCGTACCGACCGCACGAAGGCCATCATCGCCGCCCAGATGTTCGGCATGTTCCGGGATTTCTCGGAATTGCGGGACGCCGGCGTGCCGCTGATCGAGGATTGCGCGCAATCCTTTCCCGACTGGCGCGATGCCGCGAACCGGCTCGTCGGCGATATCGTCGTCTTTTCTTTCGAGGCGACCAAGCCGGTCGCCGGCGGGGAGGGGGGCATGGTGCTGGTCCGCAACCCGGACCTGCTGGCCGGCGTGACGGCGCAGAAACGCTTCCGCGATACGCCCTACCGGGCGAACTTCCACCCGCTGCCGGCCCTGTCCGCCGCGCTGGCGGCCAGCCAGATCGAGCGCTACCCGGCGACGCTGGCGGCCCGGGAGCGGATCGCGCGGCGCTATATCGAAGCCCTCGATTCCATTTCACCGGCGCTCGTTTCGTCACCTGTGCGCGAAGCCCGCGCCTGGCACCGCTTCCTGGTCCGCGTCACCGGTGACCCGGTGCGGCTGATCGAAGCGTTCTCAGGATACGGCATCGCGGTGCGCCGGCCGGTCGAGATGCCGTTGCACATGCTTTGCCCGGATACCGCCGGCAGCACCTGCCCGGTCGCCGAACGATTGTGGGCCGAGACCCTGTCATTGCCGATCTATCCGGAGCTCACGCCGCGCGACCAGGGGAGGGTCATCGATGCCTGTCGTACGCTCCTCGCCTG
>JAVKCR010000312.1:0-7722 GCA_040222645.1 Rhodospirillales bacterium | reverse complement strand
CTGCATATCCGGCGCGCAGCCGACATGCCCGTATTGCAGATCTCGATCCAGCCGCATCGCGATGTCCGCTGGCACCTGGCGCTCGGCAAGGCGCTGGCGCCGCTGCGCCGGACGGGCGTCGCGATCATGGCGTCGGGCGGGGCGGTCCATAATGTCCGCGACGCCATGACACGCCTGCATCGCGGCGATTCATCGGTTCCGGACTGGGCGGCATCCTTCGAGCGCGACCTCTCCCGGCTCGTCGCCGCGGGCGACGCCAACGGCATCGCCGACCTCCTGATCACCCCGGCGGGCCGGATGTCGCATCCCCGCAACGAGCATCTCCTGCCGCTGCTGGTGGCGATGGGCGCCGGGGGCGGCATGGGCGAGGCGATGCACCGACGTTTCGATTGCGGCAGTCTCGCGATGACCGCCTACAGGTTTTCCGGGGCTTGATTCGCCGGACGGGCTTCGACAATGTCCAGAGGGGCCGTGTCGCGGCGTCCGGATAGGAGAGAGGCTATGACCGACAGCACTGTCTATTACGTGATCGGCGCGGAATACAGGGACACCGATTTCCGGGAACTGGTTCCGGGCACCGGCGAGATCTACGGACCCTACGACAAGTCGGCCGCCGACAGGAAGTGGCAGCAGATGTCGATGTCGCGTGTCGATGAATGCATGGTCCGCTACCGGGTTGTTGATCGAGACCGGCTGGTCAACGGCAGGTTCTGACCCTACTATTCCCTCTGGGCATTGCGGTTCCCTTAGTTTCCCGCAATACGATCTAAGTGTCGCGGGACTGGACCATGGCCGAACGCATCAAGATCGATACCGTCAATTTCCTGGTCATCGACCGGAACCAGCTTATGCGCGAGTTGCTGGTGGGAATCCTGCGGGCATTCGGCGCCAGGGACATCCGAACGGCCGCGACCTACCCCGACGCCAAGGAAGCGATTGGCGCCAAGCCGCCCGAGATCATGTTCACCAGCTGGAAGCTCGACCCCACCAACGGGGTCGACCTGACCCGCGAGATCCGCTGGTCCGACAAGGAGGCGGTGCGCTTCATCCCGATCATCATGGTCAGCGGCCATGGCGAGGAAAAGAAGGTCCTGCGGGCGCGCGAGGCCGGGATCAACGAGTTCGTCGTCAAGCCCTACGCCGCCGCCACCATCCTGTCGCGGATGCATGCCGTCATCATGAAGCCGCGACGCTATGTCAAGACCGAGACCTTTTTCGGCCCCGACCGCCGCCGCACCACCGCCTTCGAGTATTCCGGCGATGAACGCCGTTCCGATGACGACACGGCGCACGTCGTCGCGAAGCCGCAACGCAAGACCCCCGAGATGTCGCAGGATGAGATCAACGACCTGATGAACCCGGACGATATCGAGGCTCCGCCTGAAGCCGACGGCGCCCATTTCGAAGACCAGGAAAACGCGGAGCAGCGACCCGGCTCCAAGAAGCAAGACGCCTGACCATGTGGGTCCGCCGGTTGAGAGCCTGGACCGGCCTTGTCATCGGTCTCTACGTCATCGCCCATTTCGCCAACCATTCGATCGGCATCTTCTCGCTGAAGGAGATGGAGGCCGCGCGGCCCTATTTCCAGGCGCCGTTCACCAATCCGGTAATCCTGCCGCTGTTCTATCTCTCGCTGTTCGTCCACATGGCGCTGTCTCTGACCGCGCTCTACCAGAAGAGCACGCTGCGCATGCCCGCCTGGCAGGCCGCCCAGCTGGTGCTCGGCATCATGATCTGGCCGTTGATCGCCCTGCATGTCGCGGGCACCCGGATGGTCGACACGTTCTGGGAGATCGAGGCCACCTATCTTTCGGTGCTTGCCGCGATCTTTTCCGGCGGCTGGCCGCTGATCCTGCAATATGCCGCGCTGGTCATCGTGGTCTGGATGCATTTCGCGATCGGCATGCATTTCTGGCTGCGCATCAAGCCGTGGTATCCGAAGGCCCTGCCCTGGCTTTTCGGAATGGCCGTGCTGCTGCCGGTCATCGCGGTGACGGGCTTCCTGCGCGCCGGGCTCGAACTGGATCGCATGGCCGCGGCCACGCCCGGCCTGATGGACCGCATCTTCGCGCCGATCACCCGTTCCGGCCTGCCGATCGTCGAGATGGTCTACGATGCAGAGGCGGTGATGACCACCGCCGGCCTCGCGCTGGTGATCGTGATCCTGCTCGCCCGTATCGTGCGCCGGATCTGGCGCAACAAGCGGGGCAGCTACCGCATCACCTACTACAATTCGGGCCAGAAATTCCAGGCGCCGTCCGGCCAGACAGTGCTCGACACCCTGCGCGACTTCGGGATCGACCATCCGGCGGTCTGCGGCGGCAAGGGACGCTGCACCACCTGCCGGGTGCGCGTGGGCGCCGGGATCGAGGCGCTGGATCCGCCGAACGCCATCGAGTCGGCGGCGCTGACCCGGATCGGCGCCGACCCGAGTATCCGGCTCGCCTGCCAGATCGCGCCGCGCGGCGACATCGAGCTGACGCCGGTGCTGCAGGCCGGTGCAGGGGCCGCCGATGCCCGCCGCCCCGGCGGCGTTTCCGGCCATGAACGCCTGGTCGCCTGCCTGTTCATCGACCTGCGCGGCTCGACCTCGCTCGGCGAGCAGAAGCTGCCCTACGACGTGGTCTACATCCTCAACCAGTTCTTCGCCGAGATGTCGGACGCGCTCAAGGTGACCAGCGGCCACTACGCCCAGTTCGCCGGCGACGGGCTGATGGCGCTCTACGGGCTGCGCTCCGGCATCGGCGACGCCGCCCGCCGGGCCATCAACGGTGCCATCGAGATGCACCGCCGGATGGAGAAGCTCAACCGGATGCTGGGGGCCGAACTGGCGGAGCCGCTGCGCATCGGCATCGGCCTGCATGCGGGCGAGGCGATCGTCGGCTCCATGGGACCGCCGGCCGCCCCCATCGTCTCGGCGATCGGCGACAACATCAACATCGCCGCCCGGCTGGAAGCCAAGACCAAGGAATTCGGGGTCCCCCTGATTCTTTCCCGGGCGATCGCCGAGCATGCCGGGCTCGACATGACGGGCTACCCGATGCAATCCATGCCCGTGCGCGGCCGCAACGAGGAACTCGACGCCTACCTGGTGGCCGATCCGGAAACGCTTGCGGCACAGCTCGGACAGGAAACCGCCCGCGCGACCGTCGGCGCCTGACAATACCCGCCCGTCCGGGCAAGGAAAAAGGCCGGCGGGTCGCCCCGCCGGCCTTGTCCAGTCCGACGCTTCGGGAAGCGCCTAGTTGCGGTCCTTGTCGACCAGCTTGTTCGCGGCAATCCACGGCATCAGGGCGCGCAGCTTCTCGCCGACCTTTTCCACATCATGCTCGGCCGAGTTGCGGCGCATGGCCTTGAAGCTCGGCTGGCCGGCGGCGTTCTCCAGCATCCAGTCTCGCGCGAAGCGGCCGGACTGGATGTCTTCCAGCACGCCCTTCATGCGTTCCTTGACGCCGGCGTCGATGATGCGCGGGCCGGAGACGTAATCGCCGTACTCGGCGGTGTTGGAGACCGAGTAGCGCATGTTGGCGATGCCGCCTTCATACATCAGGTCGACGATCAGCTTCACTTCGTGCAGGCACTCGAAATAGGCCATTTCCTTGGCGTAGCCGGCTTCGACCAGGGTCTCGTAACCGGCCATGATGAGGGCCGACAGACCGCCGCAGAGCACGGCCTGTTCGCCGAACAGGTCGGTCTCGCATTCTTCCTTGAAGGTGGTCTCGATGATGCCCGAACGGCCGCCGCCGATGGCCGACGCATAGGACAGGCCGATGTCGTGGGCGTTGCCCGACGCGTCCTGCTCGACCGCGATCAGGCAGGGAACGCCGCCGCCGCGGACATATTCGGAACGCACGGTGTGGCCGGGGCCCTTCGGCGCGATCATGAATATATCGAGGTCCGGGCGCGGGTCGATCAGGCGGAAATGCACCGACAGGCCGTGCGCGAAGGCAAGGGCGGCGCCCTCCTTCAGGTTGTCCTTCAGTTCCTCGTTGTAGATCTGGGCGTGATGTTCGTCGGGGGCGACGACCATGACGATATCGGCCCATGCGGCCGCTTCCGGGCCGGTCATGACGGTCAGGCCCTCGCCTTCCGCCTTGCGGCGGCTGGAGGAACCGGCGCGGAGCGCAACGGCGACGTCCTTGACGCCGGAATCGCGCAGGTTCAGCGCATGGGCATGGCCCTGGCTGCCATAGCCGAGAATGGCGACCTTCTTGCCCTTGATCAGATTGACGTCGGCGTCGCGGTCATAATAAACGCGCATGGTGTTTCTTCCTCGATATCTTGCAGTTTGGTATGGAGCTTGTTTGTTTCGGCCGCCGGTTTACAGGGCTTCAGGCCCGCGCGCAATGGCGGCGACACCTGTACGCGAGACATCCTGCAGGCCGAGCGGCTTCATCAGGTCGATGAAAGCGTCGAGTTTCTCCGGCGAACCGGTGATCTCGAACACGAAGCTCTCGTTGGTGCTGTCGACGGCGCGGGCCCGGAAGATATCGGCGATGCGCAGGCTCTCGACCCGCTTCTCGCCGGTGGAGCGCACCTTGACCAGCGCCAGTTCGCGCTCGACGGCGGCGCCTTCGACGGTCAGGTCCTTCACCTTGTGGACCGGCACCAGGCGGCTGAGCTGCGCCTTGATCTGTTCGATCACCATCGGCGCGCCGGAGGTCACCACCGTGATGCGGCTGAGATGCGCTTCCGCATCGACCTCGGAGACCGTCAGGCTCTCGATATTGTAGCCGCGGCCGGAAAACAGGCCGATGACGCGGGCCAGCACGCCGGCCTCGTTGTCGACCAGCACGGCGATTGTGTGGGAACTCGATTCCTGGTCCTGGTTGGTCACTTCACCCTCCTCGGCGCGGCCCAGACGGCCGCCGCCGGACGATTGTTGTTGTTGCTGCGGGACGCCGGCCGGTTCAGACCAGCACCATGCCGTCTTCGGAGACGCCGGAATCGGCTTTCTTGCTGCCCTTGTCGTCCGGGCCCAGCAGGATCTCGTTATGCGCCGCGCCCGACGGGATCATCGGGAAGCAGTTTTCCTTCTGGTCGACCTGCATGTCGACGATCACCGGGCCGTCATGCGCCAGCATCTCGGCGATCACGTCGTCGACCTCGTCCGGCTGCGTCGCGCGCAGGCCCTTCATGCCGAAGGTGTCGGCCAGCTTCACGAAATCGGGCAGGCTTTCCATGTAGCTCTCGGAATAGCGCGAGCCGTGCAGCAATTCCTGCCACTGGCGCACCATGCCCATGTAGAAGTTGTTCAGGATGAAGCATTTCACCGGCAGCCGGTACTGCGCGATGGTCGAGAGTTCCTGCATGTTCATCATGAAGGAGGCCTCGCCGGCGATGCCGACGACCAGCGCGTCAGGATGCGCCACCTGCACGCCCATCGCCGCCGGCAGGCCGTAACCCATGGTGCCGAGGCCGCCGGAGGTCAGCCAGTGGTTCGGCTTCTCGAAACCGAAGAACTGCGCCGCCCACATCTGGTGCTGGCCGACCTCGGTGGTGATGAACACCTCGTCGTAGCCCTGCGTCATTTCGTAGAGCCGCTTGATCGCGTATTGCGGCTTGATGATCTTCTTGCCCTGGTCGAATTTCAGGCAGTCGATCGCCTTCCACAGGCCGATCTGTTCCCACCAGCCCTTCAGCGCCCGCTCGTCGGGCCGGCTCTGGCGCGATTTCCAGATCTTCGTCATGTCCTCAAGCACCATGCCGACATCGCCGATGATGCCGATGTCGACGGCGACGTTCTTGTTGATCGAACTCGGGTCGATGTCGATGTGGATCTTCTTCGCATGGGGCGCGAAGGCATCGAGCCGGCCGGTCACCCGGTCGTCGAAGCGCGCGCCGACGCAGAGCATGACGTCGCAATCATGCATCGCCATGTTGGCTTCGTAGGTGCCGTGCATACCGAGCATGCCGAGATAGTGCGGGTCCGACGCCGGCACCGCGCCGAGCCCCATCAGGGTCAGCGTGCAGGGATAGCCGGTCATGCGCACGAAATTGGTCAGCAGCTGCGAGGCCGCCGGACCGGAATTGATGACGCCGCCGCCGGCATAGATGATCGGTTTCTTGGCCTTGGCGAGCAGCTCGACCGCCGCCCTGATCTGGGCGGTATCGCCCTTGACCGCCGGGTTGTAGGTCTTGTGCTTCACCTGGGCCCTCTCGACATAGGGCGCGAGGCCGACAAGGATGTCCTTCGGCAGGTCGACCACCACCGGGCCGGGACGGCCGGTACGCGCGACATGGAACGCCTCGTGGATGGTGCGCGCCAGCCGGTCGGCTTCCTTCACCAGGTAATTGTGCTTGGTGCAGGGCCGGGTGATGCCGACGGTGTCGGCCTCCTGGAAGGCGTCGTTGCCGATGAGATGGGTCGGCACCTGGCCGGTCAGGCAGACCACGGGAATGGAATCCATCAGCGCGTCGGTCAGGCCGGTGACCGCGTTTGTGGCGCCGGGGCCGGAGGTGACGAGGACGACGCCGACCTTGCCCGTCGACCGGGCGTAGCCCTCCGCCGCATGCACCGCACCGCCTTCCTGCCGGACGAGGATGTGGCGGATGTCGTTCTGCTGGAAAAGCGCATCGTAGATCGGCAGCACCGCGCCCCCGGGATAGCCGAAAATGACGTCGACGCCCTGCTCGCGCAGCGCCTTCAACACCACTTCCGAACCGCTCAAACCTTCCGCAGCCATTGTCTTGTCCACCTTCCGATTTCGCGCCGTTGCGCGCCTGACAACAAAGCCGCCCGGCTGGGCTGCCGGGCGGGAGGCGCAACCTAGTCGCTCAGTTCCGGGCGGTCAACACCGTTTGGCGAATAAAATTAAAAATCTGCGGCTGGTTTCTTTCCGAATATTTCTCCAGAAGCTCATAATCCGCATTAATCTGATGACGCAGCCAGGTGTACTGCCTTTTGGCATATCGGCGGGTCGCCTGGCGGGCGAGAATCGCAGCGGTCTCCAGATCGACATCGTCATCGATGCAATCCAGCAGTTCCGGCAGGCCGACCGCCTTCATGCCGGGCAGCGCACGGTCGAACCCGGCCACCGCCCGAGCCTCCGCCAGCGCGCCGGCGGCCAGCATGGCATCGAAGCGGCTGTCGCAGGCGGCATGGATCTCGTCGCGGTCCGGGGCGATGACGATGATGTGGAACTTCCAGTGCGCCGGCGGCGGCTGCGCCGGCGTCTTGCGCCAGTCGGTCAGCGACCGGCCGGTGAGCCGGTAGACCTCCATGGCGCGGATCAGCCGCTGGCGGTCGCCCATCTGGATCGCGCGTTCGGCTTCCGGGTCGATGGCGGCCAGCGCGGCGCGGAACGAGGCCTCCCCCTTCATGGTGATCTGTCCGGTGAGGTCGTGGCGCAGGCCCGGGTCCGATTGCGGCAGCTCGTTCAGCCCCTCGGTCAGCGCGCGGATATAGAGCCCGGTACCGCCGACCACCACCGGCAGAAGTCCGGCCGCATGGGCGGCCTCGATCTCGGCGGCGGCCATGTCGCGCCAGCGCCCCGCCGAACAGGGGTCGGTGATCGGCAGCACGCCAAACAGCCGGTGCGGCGCCCGCGAGCGGTCGATGCCGGGGGGTGCCGCGCTCAGGATCGGGATCTCGCGGTAGACCTGCATGGAATCCGCGTTGATGACCACGCCGCCGAAGGCCTCCGCCACGTCGACGGCGAGCGCCGACTTGCCGGAGGCGGTGACCCCGGCGATAACCAGCACGGGGCGGGCTCTGTCTTG
>JAVKCR010000311.1:0-8412 GCA_040222645.1 Rhodospirillales bacterium | reverse complement strand
GAACGGCGGACGCAGGCAATGGGAGGTGGCGATGACGGTGAAGACGGCGATCCGCCCCACCGCGGCGAGGAACGCGATGAAAATCCGGCCGATCGGGGCGAGCGGATTCATGCCCTGCCGGACCGGTGATAGACCCGGGCGTAACGGTCGCCGAGGGAGGTCAGGATTTCGTACGGGATGGTGCCGGCGCGCGCCGCCACGTCGTCGATTGGCTGGTTCGGGCCGATGAGTTCGATGCCGGCACCGATCACGCGGTTCTCCGGCGGTATTTCGGTAACGTCGAAAATGATCGTATCCATGGACACCCGACCGGCCAGAGGCGCCTCGACGCCATCGATGAAGCCGACGGCCTTGCCGCTCAGCGAGCGGAGATAGCCATCGGCGTAACCAACCGCAGCAGTTGCGAGAACCGTCCCCGCCTGCGCGTGAAAGCGCGAACCATAGCCAACGGGTCTCGGGGTGTCAATTTGACGAATCTGGAGTATTTTTGCCGAAAGTTCAACGACTTGCTTCATGGGATTCGGTTCTCCCGGCGTCGGGTTGGCGCCGTAGAGCGCGACTCCGGGGCGGGCGAGGTCGCTGGAGAATTTCTCGCCGAGAAAGATGCCGGAGGAATTGGCGAAGCAGGTGCGGCAGACCGGCAATGCCGCCGCGAGAGCGGCGAATGCCTCGCCCTGCATGGCCGTCGTCGGGTGGCCCGGTTCGTCGGCGCAGGCGAGGTGGGTCATCAGCCAGACCGGCGAGATGCCGTCCAGCCGGTCGGTTTCGGAAACCAGGGTGCGTGCCTCGCCCTCGTCGAGCCCGAGCCGCGACATGCCGGTGTCGATATGGACGAACCCCTCCAGCCCGCCGCGCATACGCCCGAGCCGCGCCCATTTGGAGACCTGGTCGAGGCTGTTGAGCGCCGGGATCAGCCGGTGCTCGAGAAAGACAGGGGCTGTGTCCGGCATCAGGCCGTTGAGCACGACGATGCGCGCATCCGGCAGGATCGCCCGCAATTCGATGCCTTCGCCGATCTGGGCGACGAAGAACGACCGGCAGCCGGCCTCGTACAAGGCAGGCGCCACCCGATCGATGCCGAGACCATAGGCGTTCGCCTTGACCACTCCGCCACATTCGCCGGGCGCCGTGCGGTCGCGCAGAATCCGCCAGTTCTCGGCGATGGCGTCGAGATCGATGCGGAGAACCGCCCCCGCAATGGCAGCAGAGCGGTTCTGATCGGTCATTCGCCGTAGCCGTCCGGGCTGTGGATGTCGTCGAGATCGCCGAAATGCGTGGTCTCGCCATGGAAGAACAGCCGGACGGTGCCGGTCGGGCCATGGCGCTGCTTGGCGATGATCAGTTCGGCCACGTTGCGGGACTCTTCCTTGCGCTGCTGCCAGCGGTCGACGCGGATGTTGTAATGTTCGTCGGTCTCGCTCTCGCGCCGGGCCGGCGGTTCATCAGAAATGTAATACTCATCGCGGTAGATGAACATCACGACGTCGGCGTCCTGTTCGATCGACCCGGATTCGCGAAGGTCGGAAAGCTGCGGGCGCTTGTCGTCGCGGTTCTCGACCTGCCGGGAAAGCTGCGACAGCGCGATGACCGGCACCTGCAGCTCCTTGGCCAGCGCCTTGAGCCCGCGGGTAATCTCGGAGATTTCCTGAACGCGGTTTTCGACGCGCGTGCCGGGGCTGGCGCGCATCAGCTGGAGATAGTCGACCACGATTAGGTCGAGGCCGTGGATACGCTGCAGCCGCCGCGACCGGGTGCGCAGCGCGCTGACGGACAGCGCCGGCGTGTCGTCGATGTAAAGCGGGATCTGGCTGAGCACGGTCATCGCCTGGGTCAGGCGGTCGAAATCGTCATCGTCGATATCGCCGCGCCGGAACCGGTCGCCGGAGATGCCGGTGGCCTCGGCCATGATACGGGTGGCCAGCTGGTCGGCCGACATTTCGAGGGAGAAGAAGGCGACAACGCCGCCATCCATATCGTCCCCCTCATCGCCCCTGTCGCGCGCGTTCTTGCGGGCCTGGGCGCAATAGAAGGCGATGTTGGTGGCCAGCGACGTCTTGCCCATGGCCGGCCGCGCCGCGAGGATAAGCAGATCGGACGGATGCAGGCCGCCGAGCTTCCGGTCGACATCCCGGAGCCCGGTCGAGATGCCGCTCAGGTGGCCGTCGCGCTTGTAGGCGGCCTCCACCAGTTCGACGGCCCGGGCGGCGGCGTCATGGAACGACAGGAAGCCGCGTTCCGCCGCACCGGAGGCGGCGAGATTGAACAGGCATTGCTCGGCCTGCTCGATCTGGTTCATCGCCGGCTCGTCGATCTTCGGCGAGAAGGCCTGGTTGACCATGTTCTCGCCGAGGTCGATGAGCTCGCGCCGGACATGCAGATCGTAGACCTGCCGGGCATAGTCCTCGGCATTGACGATGGTGACCATCGAGGCAACCAGCTTCGCGAGATAGCGCTGCCCGCCGACCTCTCGGACCAGTTCGTCGTTCTCTAGATAGGGGCTGAGCGTGATCGGGTTGGCGATCTGCCCCCGTTCGATCAGCCGGCCGCAGGCTTCGTAGATGCGGCCATGCACCGGATCGGCGAAATGTTCGGGGCGGAGAAACTCCGAGACCCGCTCATAGGCGCGCTGGTTACCGAGAATGGCGCCGAGCAAGGCCTGCTCGGCGGCGAAATTGTGCGGCGGTGTTCTGACGAGGCGACCGTTGTCTGCCTCGTCCCCGGTTTCCATCAATGCATTTGCCATGGGCTCAAACTAGCCCCATCGGGCAACGGAATGCATCACCTAGTTTGCACCGAACGGCAGCAATTTGCAGTTGACCGCGGCGAGGTTCACCATCGGTTCCGCCTCTATACAGCGGGCACTGTGGATAAGGCTTGAAAAGGTTGAATGATCCGTCGCGGGGCAAAGAAAAAGGCCCCGGCGAGAACGCCGGGGCCCTGATCACTGACTGTCGGTCAGGCGGAGGATCAGTTTTCCTCTTCCTCGCCGGCAGCGGCGTCGATCTCGGCAAGTTCCGCGTCGACATCGCCGGTCTCGCCGATAAGGTCCGCGGCGGCAGCCTGTTCGGCGGCCTGCTTCTGGGCTTCGGCGTCGTCGATAGATCGAGCGACGTTGACCAGCACCTTCGCATCCACTTCCGGATGCAGCACGATGCGGACTTCGTAGCGGCCGAGTTCCTTGATCGGGTTGTTCAGGTCGACCTGGCTGCGGCCGATCGTGAAGCCGGCATCCTTGGCGCTGTCGGCGATATCGCGCGCCGAGACAGAACCGTAGAGCTGGCCGCTTTCGCCAGCCTGGCGGACCATGATGATTTCCTGGCCATCGATCTTGACGGCGACAGCCTCGGCATCCTTGCGGCGTTCGAGGTTGACGGCTTCAAGCTGGGCGCGCTGCGTCTGGAAATATTCCAGGTTCGCCTTGGTGGCGCGGAGCGCCTTCTTGTTCGGCAGCAGGTAATTACGGGCGAAGCCCGGCTTGACGGAGACGACGTCACCCATCTGGCCAAGTTTCTCGACCCGTTCCAAAAGTACGACTTCCATTGGTTCTACTCCTTTGTCCGCCTTACTTCACAACGTAAGGCAGCAGGCCGATGAAGCGGGCGCGCTTGATGGCACGGGCCAGTTCACGCTGCTTCTTCGCGGAAACGGCGGTGATGCGGCTCGGCACGATCTTGCCGCGCTCGGAGATGTAGCGGCTCAGAAGCTTCACGTCCTTGAAGTCGATCTTCGGCGCGTTTTCACCGGAGAACGGGCAGGTCTTCCGGCGGCGGAAGAAGGGGCGGCGGGGGGCGCTCATTCCTTGTCTCCTTTGCTGGTCTCGTTTTCGCCGTCGCGCGAGCGCGGCCGATCATCCGAGCGCGGACGGTCATCCGAGCGCGGACGGTCATCCGAGCGGGGACGGTCATCCGAACGCGGGCGATCGTCGCGGCTGCCGCGGGAACGCATCATCGGCGAGGGCTCTTCGTCGAATTCCTCGACCCGGATGGTGAGGTAGCGCAGGACATCTTCATGGAGACGCATCTGGCGCTCCATCTCGGCGATCGCCGGGGCCGGAGCGTCGATGTTGAGCATCACGTAGTGGCCCTTGCGGTTCTTGTCCATGCGGAAGGCAAGCGACTTCAGGCCCCAATATTCATTGCGGGCCACCGTGCCGCCCTGTTCGGCGATGAGGTTGGAGAAGGTTTCGATGAGGCCTTCTGCCTGCGTGCCGGAAATGTCCTGGCGCGCAATGAAGACGGATTCGTAGTAAGGCATAGGTAGGTTATCCCTTCCGGATTTTCTCAGGCGGCGCCTCGGGCCACCATAGCCGGCACGCTGCCGGCAAGGGTTATGGAAGCGGCGCAATATACAGATCGCGCCGACCGGCGCAAGCTCTTGCGTAGCCGCGGTCCCGGGAGTAAGCAGGCCCGGACCGGAACAAGAAGACAGAAGGACAAACCGCATGTCCCGCGCTTTTGTATTTCCAGGACAGGGTTCGCAGGCCGTCGGCATGGGCAAGGCGCTCGCCGAAGCCTCCGCCACCGCACGCGAACTCTTCGAGGAAGTCGACGACGCCCTCTCGCAGAAGCTCTCGAAGCTCATGTTCGAAGGCCCCGAGGATGAACTGACCCTGACCGAGAACGCCCAGCCGGCGCTGATGGCGGTCTCGATGGCGATCATCCGGGTGCTCGAGAAGGACGGCGGGCTCAATGTCGCGGACAAGGCCGATTTCGTTGCCGGCCACTCGCTCGGCGAATATTCGGCGCTCGCCGCCGCCGGGGCCCTGAACGTGGCCGACGCCGCCCGGTTGCTGAAAATCCGCGGCAAGGCGATGCAGCAGGCGGTGCCGGTCGGCAAGGGCGCGATGGCGGCCCTGCTCGGCCTCGAGATCGACCAGGTGAAGGAAATCGCGGCGAAGGCCGCCGGCGACCAGGTCTGCGATATCGCCAACGACAATTCCGACGGCCAGGTCGTGGTCTCCGGCGATCGCGAGGCGGTGGAACGCGCCGTGGCGCTCGCCGGTGAAGCCGGTGCGAAGCGCAGCGTGCTGCTGCCGGTATCCGCGCCGTTCCATTGCGCCCTGATGGCGCCGGCCGCGGACGTGATGAAAGCGGCGCTGGCAGAGGCGGCGGTCAACGCGCCGAACCCGCTGCTGATCGCCAACGTGACCGCCGATGCGGTCGGCGATCCGGACGATATCCGCGAGCTGCTGTTCCGGCAGGTCACGGGCATGGTGCGCTGGCGAGAATCCGTGCTCGCGATGAAGGCGAAGGGCGTCGATACCCTGGTCGAGATCGGTTCCGGCAAGGTACTGTCGGGACTTGTACGCCGTATCGACCGTGAAATGACCGGCCGCTCGGTGCAGGGTCCGGACGATATCGACTCGCTGCTCGCCGACATCTGACGGCCGGATTTCCGGACCCGGGGCCGGGAAGCTCCACGTAAATAAAGAGGAGACGATCCATGTTCGACCTGACAGGCAAATGTGCGCTGGTGACCGGCGCTTCCGGCGGCATCGGCGGCGCGATCGCGACGGCATTGCACACGGCCGGGGCCACCGTGGCGCTCTCGGGGACCCGGCGCGAGGCGCTCGAAGCGCTCGCCGGCGAGCTTGGCGAACGGTGCCATGTCACGCCCTGCAACCTCTCCGACCTCGACGCCGTTTCGGCACTGGCGGGAGAGGCGGAAGCGGCGATGGGCGGGCTGCATATCCTGGTCAATAATGCGGGCCTCACCCGCGACGGTCTTGCCATGCGCATGAAGCCCGAGGACTGGGAACAGGTGCTGGCCGTCAACCTCACCGCGGCCTTCCGGCTGTCGCAGGCCAGCCTGCGCACGCTGATGAAGCAGCGCTTCGGCCGCATCATCAACATCACCTCGGTGGTGGGAGTCACCGGCAATCCCGGCCAGACCAATTACGCCGCCTCCAAGGCCGGCATGATCGGCATGTCGAAGTCGCTGGCCGCCGAGGTCGCCTCGCGCGGGATCACCGTCAATTGTATCGCGCCGGGCTTCATCGAAACCGCGATGACCGATGCGTTGAACGACGACCAGCGGAGCCGAATGATGGGCGCAATCCCGGCCGGCCGATTCGGCTCGGCGGCGGATATCGCCGCCGGGGCCCTCTATCTGGCGTCCGACGAAGCCGGTTACATGACCGGACAGACACTTCATATCAATGGCGGAATGGCCATGATCTGATTGTAGTCGCTGGTGCTGGCCATCATAGTTTACTTATGATACCTAACCGCCCGCTTTTCGGGCGGCAGGGGATTGGCGCCAGCGAAACGGCCAGGTTAATAGTTCAGGAACAAGGAAAACTGACATGAGTGACGTTGCGGATCGCGTTAAGAAGATCGTTGTCGAACATCTCGGCGTCGAAGAATCCAAGGTAACCGAAAATGCCAGCTTCATCGACGATCTGGGCGCGGACAGCCTCGACACCGTCGAACTCGTGATGGCTTTCGAAGAAGAGTTCGGTTGCGAGATTCCGGACGACGCCGCGGAAAAGATCCTGACGGTGAAGGACGCGATCTCCTATATCGAGAGCAATTCCTGATCTGAAATCCGGCGCGGCGAAACGCCGCGCCGCTTTCCGATACACTGACCGGAACGGATTATGCGAAGAGTAGTTGTTACGGGACTTGGCGCCGTGACCCCGCTCGGTGCGGGCGTGCAGACTACCTGGTCGCGCCTGATCGCCGGCAAGTCCGGCATCACGCCGATCCAGAAGTTCGACGTCGACCGGCTGGCCTGCAAGATCGCGGGCGACGTGCCGCTCGGCGATGCCGAAGGTGCGTTCAATCCCGATCTCTTCGTTCTGCCGAAGGAACAGCGCAAGATGGACGCCTTCGTCCTCTTTGCCATGGCTGCGGCCCATGAAGCGGTCCTGGATGCCGGCTGGACTCCGGAGGATGAGGAATCCCTGCTGCGCACCGGCGTCATGATCGGTTCCGGCATCGGCGGCCTGCCGGAAATCGAACGCACGTCGCTTGAGTTCCATTCCGGCAAGCGGGTCAGCCCGTTCTTCATTCCGGCGGCGCTGATCAACCTCGCGTCCGGCAACGTTTCCATCAAGTACGGCTTCAAGGGCCCCAATCATTCGGTGGTCACCGCCTGTTCGACCGGCGCGCACGCGATCGGCGATGCCATGCGGCTGATCCGCTACGGCGACGCCGACGTCATGGTCGCGGGCGGTGCCGAAGCGGCGATCTGCCCGATCGGCATTGCCGGGTTCGCGGCGCTGAAAGCGCTTTCGACGAAATACAACGACACACCGGAACTGGCGTCCCGACCCTACGACAAGGGCCGCGACGGCTTCGTGATGGGCGAAGGCGCCGGCGTGGTGGTGCTCGAGGAACTCGAGCATGCGAAGAAGCGCGGCGCGAAGATCTATGCCGAGGTGGTCGGATACGGCCTGTCGGGCGACGCCTACCACATGACGGCGCCGGCGGCCGACGGCAATGGCGGTTTCCGGTCGATGCAGGCGGCGCTGCGCAGCGCGGAGCTTTCGCCGGCCGACATCGATTACGTGAATGCCCACGGGACCTCGACGCCGCTTGGCGACGAGATCGAGCTGGGTGCGGTGACCCGCCTGTTCGGCGAGGACATGAAGTCGGTCTCGATGTCCTCGACGAAATCCGCCACCGGCCACCTGCTTGGCGCCGCCGGCGCGATCGAGGCGATCTTCTCGATCCTGGCGATCCGCGACCAGATCGTGCCCCCGACGCTCAATCTCGACGATCCGTCGGATGGCTGTATCGGTGTCGACCTGGTGCCGAAACAGGCCAAGGAACGCCGGGTGCGGGCGGTTCTGTCGAACTCCTTCGGTTTCGGCGGCACCAATGCGACGGTGATCTTCAAGGACGCCGCGTGATACGGCTGTTCCGCATTCTGTTCCTGCTAATGAGCGCTGCCGCCATCCTGGCCGGCGGCGCTTTTTTTTGGCTGAAGGGGGAGTTCGGCAAGCCAGGACCGCTCGCCGTCGAGAAGGCGGTGGTCATCCCTCGCGGGCTCGGGGTGGACGGCATCGCGATGCTGCTGCACCAGGAAGGCGTGATCCCGGATGCCGACATCTTTCGCTTCGCCGTGCGGCTGGAGCGCCCGCAGCCGGTGCTCCGCGCGGGCGAGTTCATGTTCCCGGCCGGCGTCAGTGCGCGGGGAGCGATGGATGTGCTGGTCAATGCCGCCCCGGTGCGCCGCCGGATAACCATTCCCGAAGGCCTGACGACCATCCAGGCGCTGGAAATCGTGGCGGCGACGGACGGGCTGGAGGGGCAGGTGCCCGGGAACGTGCCGGAAGGCGTATTGCTGCCCGAGACCTACTATTTCGCCCATGGCGACCGCCGCTCCGACATCGTCGACCGTATGGAGAAATCCGCCCGCGCAGCGATCGATGAACTCTGGGACAAGCGCGCCGGGAACCTGCCGATC
>JAVKCR010000310.1:0-5676 GCA_040222645.1 Rhodospirillales bacterium | reverse complement strand
ACACCGACCGCGATCCTGAGAAATTCCGCACGCGGGGGCATCATCGACGAGGCGGCGCTGGCCTCGGCGCTCACGGCCGGCGACCTGGCGGGCGCCTCCATCGACGTCTTTCCGTCCGAGCCCCTGGATACCGGGAAAACCGAGAAGTTCCGCGATGTGCCGAATCTTGTCCTCACTCCGCACATGGCGGGCCTCACCGACGAGGCGCTGGACCGGGTGCACAGCATGGTCGTCCGGCGGGTGCTCGAGGTGCTGGAGGCACGGTGACGGCTGGCCCGGAATGCACCGCGACATGTTCAGGCAACAATCGCGACATGCTGACGTAACGTTTTCCGGGTAGGACTCTCGCTGTCCAAAGGCGGCATCCGGCCCGAACCTGTCTTCCCCAAGGTCGCTTCGCCCGGCGCTGGCGGATCTGTGCGCTCGCAAGGCCGGCCATGCCGGCCCTGCTTCTGGACCGGCCGTTGTCCCCTGCCTTCGGCCGGTCCGTTTTTTGTCGGTTTGAAGGCTTTCTGCAGCGCATATGGGCAGCATTTGCGGTTGCATCCGAAGGTGCCGTTCCCGTATGGTCATCGCGATGGTTCCAGCAGTTCCGGCAACGGGCTGGTGGATGAAAAGGGAATACGGTGAGGGGCCTGCCGGCGCCGAATCCGTGGCTGCCCCCGCAACTGTGA
Organism: Rhodospirillales bacterium; assembly: GCA_040222645.1. Classification (GTDB taxonomy): domain Bacteria; phylum Pseudomonadota; class Alphaproteobacteria; order Rhodospirillales; family HT1-32; genus HT1-32. The sequence goes on along the minus strand of JAVKCR010000310.1, from coordinate 5,002 downwards.
GCGGTTAGCGATACTCCGGAATGCCACTGCCCCGACGGGGCCGGGAAGGCGGAGGAACGCGGCGATCCGCAAGCCAGGAGACCTGCCATCACGTGAATTCACACGCCGGGCGGGGTTGTCCGGAACGGGTGGGGCAGGGCCAGTCGCTTTCCGTCTTCCGTTCCTCAAGATCCAGGTACCGGCGCCAAACGGCAGTTGGAGATTGAGATGACCGCCACCACAGTTACCGCCCCCGTCGTCCGTTCGGGCACTCGCCTTGCCGCCGCCATTGCTCTTGTGCTCGGTTTCGGCGTGGTCTTCCTCGTCGGCTTTTCGCCGGTGAACGCGATGCACAACGCTGCGCATGACACCCGTCACAGCATGTCCTTCCCCTGCCACTGAGTTCCTGATGTTGACCCGCATCCTGTCCGCGACCCTGTTCGCGGCCTTCCTTGGCGGTCTGGTGAGTGCCGGACTGATGGAAGTCAAGACGACGCCGCTGATCCTCGAAGCTGAACGCTACGAGAATGGCCTGGCGCAATCGGCCTCTCCCGGTGCTGACGGCATCGCAGCCGCCTCGTTCGGTGCGAAACTGTTGCGGGTTCACGGTACCGAATCGCATGACGGTCATGAAGGGGCTGTGTCCTGGGCGCCGGAAGACGGGCTGGAGCGGTCATTCTACACGCTGATAACCGCCATCGGCACCTCGTTCGGCTATGCATTGATCCTTCTGGCAGCGATGCTGTTCGCCGGTGAACGGATTGGCTGGCGCAGCGGTCTCGGCTGGGGCATCGCCGGGTTCGTGGCGACCGCGCTGGCGCCGTCGCTCGGTCTGGCGCCGGAACTGCCGGGGTCGGCCGCAGCGGCCCTGGAATCACGCCAGCTCTGGTGGGCGGGAACGGTTCTTGCTACCGCGGCCGGGCTCTGGCTGGTGCTTCGGGTATCGACAGCCATTGCGATTGCCGGTGGTCTCCTGTTGCTGGCGCTGCCGCATATCATTGGCGCCCCGCATCCGTACGAATACGTGGCAAGCGCGGTTCCGACCGAACTGTCGGGTCAGTTCGCCGCCGCATCGCTCGCCATCCACGGCATAACGTGGGCGGTCATCGGTGCCGCGTCCGGATTTGCCGTCGCATGGCTCGCAAGACGCAGCGGGGAAGCGACGCCCGCGACAGCGTGACAGCCGGCGTCACCATCGAGATCTGTACTGCCTGCGATGCTGGCCCGGACGGTTCCTGTTCGGGCCAGCGGCTTTTCGACCACCTCGCCGATGCCTGCCGGGAGATTCCGGATGTGGCGGTCTCGCCCGTGGATTGCTTTGCTGTCTGCGACCGCCCGGTGACCATCGCCTTCCGCCGTCATGGCAAGTGGAGCTATATGCTCGGCGACATTTCCGCCGGTATCGATGCGGCTGCCATCGTCTCGCTGGCCCAGGCGATAGCCGCCTCCCCGGAAGGTATCCCCGCGATGGCGGACCGCCCGGAATTCTGTCGCGCTGCGGTTGTCTGCCGCATTCCTCCGGACCCGGGCGCGATATAGCCGACCGGTCGGCCCGCGAGATGCGCGATGCAACGGAACGCCACGGCAGCGCGGCCGTGGACATGCGGGCAAGCATGAGCGAGTTCCTGAAACGCATTCAGAACTGAAGATAGGGCCTACGGCAGGCTTTCCGACCCGGGAGGGCCTGCCGTCGTCATCTCAACCGCTTGCAAGTCCCTCTCGCATCCGTTCCGATGGCGGCTTCGGAACTCTGACAGGTTGACGACGTGAAATTGCTGGTCCTGCCGGGCGACGATATCGGCCCGGAAATCACTCCCATAGCCCTGGCTGCGCTGCAAGCCGCCGACCGCCGCTTTGAACTTGGCCTCGAATTCACCCATGGCCTCATCGGCATGGCCGCGCATGCCGCCTATGGCTCGACCATGCCGGACGGGCTGCTGGAAAGCGCCATGGCACATGACGGTGTGATCCTTGGCCCGCTCGGCACCTACGCTTACCCGCCGAAGGAGCAGGGGGGCATCAATCCGTCGGGCGGGCTACGCAAGTCACTCGACCTCTACGCCAACATCAGGCCGGCCCGGACATGGCCCGGCGCGCCGTCCATCGTGCCCGAGATGGACCTGGTGATCGCGCGCGAGAACACCGAGGGTTTTTATGCCGATCGCAACATGTTCGCAGGATCCGGCGAGTTCATGCCGACCGAGGATGTCGCGCTGTCGGTGCGCAAGATCACCCGGGCGGGTTGCGAACGGATTGCCCGCAGCGCCTTCGCCATGGCCGCACGGCGCCGGTGCAAGGTTACCGTGATTCACAAGGCGAACGTGCTCAAGCTGACCTGCGGCATGTTCCGCGACATCGCTTTCGAGATCGGTCGGGAGTATCCGGATATCGAGGTCGAGGAACTGATCGTCGATGCGGCGGCGGCTCATCTCGCCCGGCGACCGCAGAGTTTCGACGTGCTGCTGACCAGCAACCTGTATGGCGACATCCTGTCGGATCTCGCCTGCGAACTGGCCGGCGGCCTCGGCCTCGGCGCCTCGATCAATGTCGGCGACCGTTACGGCATCGCCCAGGCATCGCATGGATCGGCGCCGGATATCGCCGGCAGGAATATCGCCAATCCCGGCGGGCTGGTGCTGTCGGCGGCCATGCTGCTCGGCTGGCTCGGGGACAAACATGGGCGACCGGAGTACCACCAGGCGCAAGTGGCAATCGAAAGGGCGGTGGCTTCATTGCTTGCCGATCCGGCAAGCCGGACCGGCGATCTCGGCGGCAAGGCGGGTACGGCGGAATTCGGTGAGAAGCTCGTCGCCCTGATCGCGGGCTAACAGGGTGCTTACTCGGCGGCTTCGATGTCGCGGGCCTGGATCAGGTTCTTGTTCTCGATCACCCAGCGGCGTTCATCGCGCGGGGAATGACCGAACACCTCCCGGTAACAGCGCGAGAAGTGGGAGGTCGAGCAGAAGCCGCTGGCAACCGCGATACCGGTGATCGACAAGGTGGTCTGCAGCAGCAGGTGCCGGGCGCGCAGCAACCGCAGTCGCAGATAGTGCCGCGCCGGCGTGGTGTTCAGGTAACGGCGGAAAAGCCGCTCCAGCTGGCGCTGGGAGAGACCCACGCGCCGCGCGATCTCGTCGCGGGTCAGCGGGTCTTCCATGTTCTGTTCCATCTCGCGGATGGCCTTGACCAGTTGCGGATGGCTGATGCGCATGCGGGCATGCACCGGCAGATGCTGGATGTCGCTGCCCTCGCGGATGCGTTCATGCATTAGCTGCTCGCTGACGGCGCCGGCGATATCGTGGCCCAGCCTGCCGGAGATCTCGTTCAGCATCATGTCGCCGGCCGCGTCCCCGCCGGCGCATGTGAAGATATTGCGGTCGATTTCGTAGAGCGAGGGGCGGACGTCGATCTCGGGGAACTCCTCGACGAAGGAATCGAGGAACTCCCAGTGAATGGTGCATTTGTGGTCGTCGAGGAGCCCGGACCGGGCCAGTACGAACACCCCGGCATCAAGCGCCCCGAGATGCGTCCGCGCCGTCGCCCAGCGCTTGACGATCCGGCTCAGATTCCGGTCGTGGAAGCGGTGGCCGTGCATGCCGCCGCAAATGATGACGTTCTCGGGATGGCGCACATCCTCGACATTACGGTCGGGCAGGATGGTGGCGCCGAGGCTCGCCTTGACCGGTTCACCGCCGATCGCGCAGGTCTCCCAGCGGTAGAGATCCTTGCCGCTTACGTAGTTGGCAAGGCGCAGCGGTTCTATCGCCGCGGTAAAGGCGGTCAGCGAAAAGTTCGGAAGCAGCATGAAATGGACCACCAGCGGTCCGCCACCTGACGGTGGCTTCAGAAATGCGCTGTCGGGCATGATGCTGCTGTGTTCCGTACCGGTCGCCGACTGTTAATCATCAGCGCACGGTCAAGTTTCGGCGCAGCAATGTCAATGGGAAAGCGGTGCTCCGGGGGAGGGTGCGTGAAATGCCCTCAGACGTCGGAATCCGGTGACGCTGCTTTGCGTTCTGCAACATAGGCGAGAATCGCTTCGTCGGTCGCCGGATCGAGACCCGGGTCCTGGTAGCGGGCGAGCGACTTCTTCCAGGCCGCGTTGGCGCGCTGCTGGATGTCCTGCGAGCCTTCCGCCAGCCATTGTTCGAACGAGTTGTTGTCCGCCAGCGAGGAACGGAAGAACGCGCTTTCGAAGTTGGCCTGGGTATGAGCGCATCCGAGATAGTGGAATCCCGGCCCGACTTCCCGCACCGCGTTCAGCGCCTGGCCGTTTTCCGACAGGTCGATGCCGGCAAGGTAGGTACGGGCCGCCGCGCACTGGTCGGCATCCATCATGAATTTCTCGTAGCCCATGCAGAGCCCGCCTTCGAGCCAGCCCGCGGCATGCAGCACGAAATTGACCCCGCCGTTCAATGTCGGTTGGAAGGTCTGGGCGCTTTCGTAGGCTGCCTGCGCATCGGCGATCTTGGAGCCGCAGAGATTGCCGCCGGATCGGAACGGCACGCCGAGCCGCCGGGCGAGTTGCGCGGCGCCATAGAGCACGAGCGCCGGTTCCGGCGTGCCGAAGGTCGGCGCACCGGACTGCATGGAAATAGAGGACGCGAACGTGCCAAAGACCACCGGCGCGCCGGGGCGGCAGAGCTGGGTCAGCGCGATGCCGGCCAGCGCCTCGGCGTAGATCTGGGTCAGGGTGCCGGCGACCGTCACCGGGCTCATGGCGCCGGCGAGGATGAAGGGAGAGACGACGCAGGCCTGGTTGGCGCGCGCATAGACCTTGAGCGCGCCCAGCATGGTGCCGTCGTAGACCAGCGGAGAATTGGCATTGATCAGGTTGATGACGACGCAGTTCGCATCGACGAATTCGGCACCGAACAGCCGCTTGCACATCTCGACGGTATCTTCGGCGCGGTCCGGCGCGGTGACCGACCCCATGAATGGTTTGTCGGAATAGCGCATATGCGCATAGACCATGTCGAGATGGCGCTTGTTCACCGGCAGGTCGACCGGTTCGCAGACCGTG
>JAVKCR010000309.1:0-10663 GCA_040222645.1 Rhodospirillales bacterium | reverse complement strand
CGGTATAGAGGAACAGGAAGCCGCCGTCGGGCAGCGTCGCTTCCGCCTCCTCGTAGGCAAGGCCGGCGCCGATGCCGAGCACGGTGGAACGGCCGCCGTCGAGCGGGCGGATGGCGCCGGCTCCGTCGCCGAGCCAGGGCAGGCAATGGCCGGCATTGGCGTAGGACAGCCGGTTGGTGTCGGTGTCCAGCATGCCGAGGAAGGCGGTGACGAAGATGCCGGGGATGTCGTAGTCCGAGAGCAGCCGGTCGACGCGGGCCATGCAGGCCGCCGGGGAAGTTTCCGAATCCGCCGCGGAGCGCAACAGCGTGCGGGCGACGGCCATGTAGAAGGCGGCGGGCACGCTCTTGCCGGCGACATCGCCGATGGCGAAGCCGATGCGCGTCTCGTCGAGGCGGAAGACATCGTAGAAGTCGCCGCCCATCAGCTTCGCCGGGCGCATGGCGCCATGCACCTCGACCCGCCCGTCGGAGGGGAAGCGGGTCGGCAGGATCTGCTGCTGCATCTTGGCGGCAATCTCGACCTCGCGCATCAGCGCGGAATAGTCGGAGCGATCCTGCCAGTTCCGCCGGCGGCGCTCGGTCTCCGTCATCACCCGGTCGATGGCGGCGATGGCGTCGGCCACGGAGACCGGGCGGGTGAGGAAATCCGCCGCCCCCTCGCGCAGCGCCTCGCGCACGCCGGCGACGTTCATGGCCCCGGTGATGGCGATGCGCGGCATGCGCAGGTCGCGCCGCCCGGTGGCGCGGAACAGGCCGGTGAGGTCGGGCGCGCCCTCGTCGATGCCGACGATGGCGAGACCGATCGCACCGCCGTCCGTCTCGATCAGCCGGTGCGCTTCCGCCTCGTTGGCGGCGGCCAGTACCCCGCCCGGAAACCAGCTGCCGGCCGAACAGGCCTCCGCCAGCGCCACGGCGGACGTCGGGTTGCTGTCGATGAGCAGAAGTTTTCGCATATGACCGCCCCGTCAATTACCCCGCGGGCAGCCTAGCAAAGCGGCCCGGACGTGGGGAGGAGGGAATCTACGTAGGGCTTCCGGCGTTAGCCGAATGCCTTGTTCCGGAACAGGTGGTTGTGCCAGCGGCCCCGGTTGAAATCGTCATCGGCCTCGAAGCCGAGTTCTTCCAGCGCGGCGAAGACGCCGGTCTGCGGTTCGCGGGCGGAATTGTAGGCCTCCACCATCACCGTGCGCGCCTGTCGGAAGGTCTGCGCTCCACCCCGGATGATGCTGGTCTCGATGGAATCCACGTCGAGCTTGATATGATCCGGCTGCGGGGCCTCGAAGACCGCGCGGAAATCGTCCGCTGTCATCCCCGGGGTCGCCTGCGAGAAGACCGGCGCGATCTCGCCGTCGATGGTGGTGCGGGTGCCGAAGGCATGGGTCGCGTGCCCGGCGCCCGAATTGGCCATGTGCAGGAAATCGATGCCGGTGCGGTCCGCCAGCGCCAGGCAGAACGGCAGTATGCGCTCGCCCATGCGGTTCAGCTCGATATTGCGGGCGAGGCTGGCGAAGCTCGCCGCGCTGGGTTCGAAAGCATAGGTGAGAACGTTCGGCCGCAGCGCCGCGTAGAGGCTGAAGGTCCCGATATTGGCGCCGATATCCCAGAAGACGATGTCGCGGCCGGTCTCGAAGCCGTCGATCCATTCCAGGGTCTCGGGCTCGTTGCCCTCGAAGCTGAGGGGGTCCATCAGCGATCGCGCCGTCGGGCAGTCGAACAGGAGCTCGCGCCCGCCGCCGGCATCGACCCGGACATGCTGCACCAGCCGCTCGGACGCCAGCGCCCGGGTGATCCGCCGCCGCAGCGGGGTCATCGGGGCGGTGACGAGGCCGGCGAATGCCGCGATGACCGAGGCCAGTTTCCGGCTCAGTTGATGATCCTCCCCCGAAGTGTTTGGTTGAGATGGTAGCAGAAAGTTGAGGGGACACGACCACCTCTCGCCACAAGAATCGTCATCCTGAATTTAATTCAGGACCCATGCCTGAGCGCCTGCTGCGCGCACGTAGTTGCCGATACCCGTGCAGGGCCGCAGGTGGGTATGCCGGGATCGCCCAGCAATGTGGCAAAATCTCAGGCATGGTTCCTGACTTTCGTCAGGATTGTTTGTTTCGGTGCGTGGTATCTGCTGGAACTACGTCTGGCGCCGCCCGTTCTTTTTTGCAGGTACCATACACACAGAGACGGATTTGACATGACAGACCTGAACATCCTCGTGATCTGCGGCAGTCTCCGCGCCGGTTCGATCAACCGCATGGTGGCGAACACCGTGGCGGACATCGCGCCCGCCGGCCTGAGTTTCACCGATGCGCCGCCGATCGGCGACATCCCGCCCTACAATGCCGATATCCAGGAAGGTGAGGGTTTTCCGCCGGCCGTGACCGCGCTTGGCGACGCCATCCGCGCCGCCGACGGGGTGCTGATCGTCACGCCCGAATACAATTACTCGGTGCCGGGCGTTCTGAAGAATGCCATCGACTGGATCTCGCGGCTGAAGGACCAGCCTCTCGCCGGCAAGCCGGTGGCGCTGCAATCCGCGGCAATCGGCGCCCTCGGCGGCGCGCGCTGCCAGTATCACCTCAGGCAGATCATGGTGTTTCTCGACGCGCTGGTCATGAACAAGCCGGAAGTCTTCGTGACCTTCGCCAAGACGAAGGTGGACGAGGCTTCGGGCAAACTGACCGACGAGGGCACCCGCAAGGTCATCACCACCCAGCTCGAAGGGTTCGCCGGGTACATCAATCGCGTCAGTTCCAAAGGCTGACGAAGCAGTGCCACCGTGGCGGCATGGAGAAGGGAAGAGGCAATGGACAACGAGATGGTCGACCGCATCCTGGTGCGCGAACTGGTGCAGAACTGGGCGGTCTGGCGCGATGCCGGGGACTGGGAACGGTTCCGCACCGTCTGGCATGATGACGGCGTCATGCAGGCGACCTGGTTCCAGGGCGTGGCCGACGAGTTCATCCGGGTCAGCCGGGAAGGCTTCGAGAAGGGGGTGAACATCCTCCATTTCCTCGGCGGCAATTCGGTCGACCTCGCCGGCGACCGGGCGATCTCCCAGACCAAGATGACCATTGCCCAGCGCGGCCTGGTCGACGGCGTGCTCTGCGACGTGGTCTGCACCGGCCGGTTCTACGATTTCCTCGAGAAGCGGAGCGGCAAGTGGGGCATGGTGCTGCGCCAGCCGATCTACGAGAAGGACCGGCTCGATCCGCTCGACCCGTCGGCGAAACTAGATCTCGACAAGGACCTGCTCGGGCAGTTCCCGGAAGGCTACCGCCATCTCGCCTATATCCAGACCCGTCTCGGCTTCAAGGTGAAGCGCGACATGCCCGGCCTGAAGGGGCCGGGGGTCGAGGCACTCTATGATCGCGGCAAGGCCTGGCTTGCCGGCAGTCCCTCGCCCTTGTGAGGGGCGGTCAATCGTACTGGAACCGCTCCAGCAGGATCTGTTTCCTCGGGATGCCGAGGTTCTTCAGGGCGGCTTCCACGCTGTCCATCATTTCGCCGGGGCCGCAGATCACATAGAGCCATCCATGACGGTCGGGCCGGTCGAACAATTCGCGTATCAGGTCGGTATCCAGCATGCCCTGTCGTCCCGTCCATCCGTCAGCCGGTTCCTGGAGGCAATGGGTTATCTCGGTTCCCAGGTCGCGGCCGATCGCCTCCAGTTCGTCGGGAAAGACGATCTGTTCGGCGATGCGGTTGCCGTAGACCAGTGCCGTCGGCCGGTGGTCTGATTCCAGACGCAACTGGCGCAGGATACCGAGCATGGGAGCGATGCCGATGCCGCCGGCGATCAGGGCGATGCCCGGTTCGTCTCGTCCCGCCACCGTCAGGTTGCCGTGGGGACCGTCGACGAAGGCGCTGGTGCCAGGAGTGATTCGATCGAGACTGCCGGTAAAGTCCCCCAATTCCTTGATCAGGAACCGCAAGTCCTGCCCTTCGCCCGGTGCGGAGGCTATCGAGAAGGGCTTCTCGGCCAGCGAAAACGCAGAACGTCCAACCTTGATCCAGGCGAACTCGCCGGCCCGGTAGGGCACGCCCGCATGGCCGGTCGGGCGCAGGCTCAGTTCCCAGGTCCGCAGCGCGACGGGCTGGACGGATGATACCTGCCAGGGCCGGCGCAGATGCAACAACGGTTTCACCAGGTAGACATGCAGCAGGCTGGCCATCGCGATGCCGGTATAGGCGATCCAGACACCCGCGATCACCGGGTCGTCGCTGTAACGCCCGGCGCCAAGCGTGTGATGCAGCAGAAGCGCGGCCAGCAACAGCGCGCCGATCCCGTGCATCAGACGCCAGGTCTCGTAGCGATAGGGCAGCGAATTCCGCCCGATGGCCGTGACGGTCAACACAATCAGCAGCAGCCAGCCGGCGATGCCGCTGGCCAGCGCCGCGCTGTCGCGGCTAAGGGAAAGCTGGCGTGTATCGTCCCAAGGATAGGCCGGGATGAATGGCGCCTGGTAGAGGAACGGATGCAGCACCGCCAGCAGCAGTGCCGCCCGGGCGAGGACCTGGTGCCAGCGCATGGTGACATCCATGCCGACACCGCCGGAGATCGTCCGGAACCGTCCCGACAACAGGAACTCCACAAGCAGTATGGCGAAGGCCAGCATGCCGGCGGCAGTTGCCGACTCATCGAGCAATCCCCGTTGCTGCCTGACGCCCGTCCAGGACAGGATCACGGGAAGCAGCACGACCGCCAGATAGACCAGGTACAGGCCAAAGTTGCGGAAAAGCATGGGCATCTCTGCTCCAGTCTGGTTGGGGCGACCGAAAACTGGAAGCCGGTGCCGTCGCTATTTTGACATCCGCTGCCGTGAGGGCAAAGTCTGATTGCCGGTCACGCTGTCTGCCCAGGGTTCCAGACCATGAGTTTTTCATCCAGAGCCGCTTCGGCGGGTACGCTTGCGGCGTTTGTCGGATCATCATCCTCATTCGCCATTATCATCGCCGGCCTGATTGCCGTCGGTGCGAGCCGGGAGGAGGCGGCCTCCGGACTGATGGCGCTATCCATCGCCATGGGCGTCTGCGCCATGTTGCTCAGCTACCTGCGCCGCATGCCGATCTCTATCGCCTGGTCGACGCCCGGCGCGGCGCTGCTGGCCACGGGAGTGGCGCCGGAAGGCGGTTTCGCGGTCGCCGTCGGCGCCTTCATCGTCTCCGGGATGCTGATCGTTCTGTCCGGCGTCTTCAAACCGCTCGGACGTTGGGTCGCTGCCATTCCGGCGCCACTTGCCAACGCCATGCTGGCCGGCGTTCTGCTGCAGCTTTGCCTGGCACCGGTCAAGGCGGTGAGCGACTTCCCGGTCATCGGGCTGGCAATTTTCACAACCTGGGCGCTGGTCGGGCTGTTCAACCGGGTGCTTGCCATGCCCGCCGCCGTCATTGTTGCGGTGGCGGGTATCTTCTTCACCCGTGGAGAGGGGACGGCTGAGGCGATCTCCCTCGTACCGGTCCTGACGTTCATTGCACCGGACTTCACCCTCGCCGGGATGATCGGCATCGGCGTGCCGCTGTTCATCGTCACCATGGCGTCGCAGAACATTCCCGGCATGGCCGTGCTGCATGCCAACGGCTACCGGCCGGACGCCAATCCCCTGTTCAGCTGGACCGGCGCCTTTTCGCTCCTTGCCGCGCCGTTCGGCGGGCATGCGATCAACCTTGCGGCGATCACGGCGGTGCTTTGCGCCAACGAGGACGCTGATCCGGATCCTGCGAAGCGATGGCAAGCCGCCTTCGTGGCGGGCGCCTGGTACATCGTTTTCGGGTTCGTTGCCGGGGCCGCGACGGCCTTTATCGGTTCCTCGCCACCGATCCTGATCGAGGCGGTGGCAGGCCTGGCCCTGCTCGGAGCGCTCGGCTCGTCCCTCTCGAACGCGCTTGCGGATACCACGCACCGCGAAGCGGCGATCGTCACCTTCCTGACGACGGCCTCCGGCGTCGCCTTTTTCGGGGTGAGCGGGGCGTTCTGGGGGTTGCTGGCCGGCGGCGCCCTGATGGCGCTGCAGCGCCTGCGGTCTACCGCAAAAGGCTGAGGCCGGGCTCCCTGCGGAACCCGGCCCCGTTTCCTCCCATCCGTTCAGCCGATCAGAACGGGAAGATGATGTCGTAGATCTGCTGTCCCCAGCGCGGTGACTGGAGATCCATGATCTGGCCGCGGCCGCCGTAGCGGATACGGGCTTCGGCGATCTTGTCGTGGCTGATCTGGTTGGCGGCGGTGATGTCTTCCGGGCGGACCACGCCGTCGACGATGATCTCGCGGACATCGTAGTTGAGCGCCACTTCCTGCCGGCCATGAACCACGAGGTTCCCGTTTGGCAGCACCTGCGTGACGATGGCGGCGAGCTGAACATTGACCGTTTCGTTGCGGGTGATCTTGCCTTCGCCGTTCGACACGTGCGCGGAGTCGAAATCGATCGCCGATCCGGGGTTGATGGCTTCAGGCAGGATGCGGTCGAGGGCGGCCTGGTAGCCGAGGAACTGGTCGAGTCCGGCATCTTCCGACGCGGTGCGGTTCAGTTCCGTCTTGTTCTGCGTCGTGACACTGTCGGCGATCGAGACGGTGACCGTCAGGATATCGCCGACCTTCGCCGCCCGCTGATCCTTGAAGAAGGCGCGCGCGCCGGGACGCCAGAGTGAATTGGCATTGTGGCGGGCGACGTCAGGTTGCGGCATGGGCAGGCTGACCGGCTTGTAGTTTGCCTGCTGGTTCGGGTTCTCGATCCCGGCCAAGCTCGGCTGGGAACCGACTTCCGACAGCCGGCTCAGCATGTTGCAGGCGGACGTCGAGAGCAGGATCGCTACGAGGCCGGCAATTCTTGCCGATGCGATGAGGGAGGGGGTGTTCATCTCGGTTTCTCCGGTACGGGGTCGGATGTCAGTTGGTCAAGGGACCGCTCAGGTTCGACACGACAACAGTGCCGTGCGATGTCACGGTCGCTTCGATGGTGTTCTTCGAGTTGGTGTTCTGCACCCGGATCACGTCTCCGGCGCTGCCGTTCTCGAGCGCGCGGCCCTGGGCGGTCAGGCGCAATGCGCCGTGGGAGAGATGCATGCTGACCAGCGAGTTCTTCTCGACGAGGATCGGACGGCGGACCATGCCGGCGCGGACCACTGTGCCGGCATGAACGGCGCGTTGCGGGGTCATGCCGAGCAACTGGGACTGGTCGACCACGGTATCGCGCTCGATGCGATCCTTGCGCAGTTCAAGCCAGTCGAGATCGGTTTCGGAGATCACGTCACCGGCCTCCATGCGCCGGTTCAGGACTGGGACATCGACAACGGCGTAGATTCGGCCCGACACGCGGGTTCTACGGTCGGCGCCGTGATCTCCGGGAACTCCGAGGATGGCCGTGAAGCGGTCGTCGCCCGGCTGGTACTGAAGGTCTTCCACCTCGATCGCGGCATCTGACTCGACCGGGATATGCATGGTCAGGTTGCGACCGGAGAACTCGACCTGGAAGCGGTCGGGAGCGCCGCGGTCGGCAAGTGCATGGGTCAGCACCCGCTCGATATCGGATTGCCCGATGATCTGGCTCGGCCGGCTGATCACAGCCTGGTCGAGGCGGCTCATGGGACGCCATTTCAGTTCATATCGGCGCGCGACACGGTAGAGCCAGAGCGCGTCGAAGACGGCCTTGCGGCCAGGCCGGGGCGAATAGGCGACCGCGATCTCGCGTTTTTCCTCGGGCAGGTTCGCGAACAGGTCGCCGAGCTTGATGTAGTTGTCGTCGACCTCGGCATGGCTGCGGAGCGTGGGCAGGGGGGTGCCGTCGATCTCGGCAGCTGCGGGGGCGGCGAGCAGCGTCAACGCCGCGATCGTCGCCAGTGTCAGGATGATGTTCTTCATCGCCTTGCTCCTCTTACTCGGTTGCCTATCGGATGTTGGTGACCGTCGCCATCATCTGGTCGGAGGTCTCGATCACCTTGGAGTTCATTTCGTAGGCCCGCTGCGCCGTGATCAGGTTGGTGATTTCCTCGACCACGTTGACGTTGGAGGTTTCCAGGTAGCCCTGCAGCAGGCTGCCGTAGCCCGTGGAATTCGGGTTGGCGGTCGTCGCGCCGCCGGAGGCGTCGGTTTCCAGGAACAGGTTGTTGCCGATGGCCGTCAGGCCGGCTTCGTTCTGGAAGCGCGAGAGCTGGATCTGGCCGACATTCTGCGGGGTTACCGTCCCGTCGATGGTCACCAGCACCTCGCCGGAATCGTTGATCGCGATGTTGATCGCGTTCTGCGGAATGGTGATGCCGGGCTGCACCGTATAGCCGTCATGAGTGACGATCTGGCCGTCGGCGTTGAGCTGGAAGGACCCGTCGCGGGTATAGCCGGTCTGGCCGGACGGCAGGTCGATCGAGAAGTAGCCCTTGCCCTGGATCGCCAGGTCGAAGGTGTTCTCGGTTTTCAGGATGTTGCCCTGGTTGGTGATGCGGTAGACCGCCGCGGTGCGGACGCCGAGGCCGATCTGGATGCCGGCCGGGACCACGTCGCCGTTGTCGGCGGAGGTCGAACCGGCGCGCCGCAGGTCCTGGTAGAGCAGGTCCTGGAATTCCGTCCGCCGCCGGGTATAGGCGGTGGTGTTCATGTTCGCGATGTTGTTCGAGATGATCTCGACGTTGGTCTGCTGTGCCAGCATACCCGTCGCGCCGATGCTAAGTGATCTCATTGTTCGCTTCCTTGCTTCAGTTCACCTGATCGACGGATCAGTTGGTGCGGGTGAGGATGTCGACGGCCTTGAGCTGGCGGTCGTGGTCCTGGCTCATCATCTTGGACGTGCGTTCGTAGGCGCGGTGCACCTCGATCATCTCGGTCATCTGCAGGATCGTCTGGACGTTCGAGGATTCGACCGAACCCTGGATGATGTCCGGGTTCTCAAGCGCCTGCGGCACCACCGACGGGGGCGCCTTGTAGACGCCGTTCGCCACTCTCTCCAGAAGCTGCGGGTTGTCGAACTGGACAACCTGCAACCGGGCAATCTGCTCGCCGTTGACGGAGATCGTCCCGTCCCGCGACACGTCGATGCCGGTCGCGCTCGGGTCGATCTCGATGACCTTGTTCTCCTCATCGAGGATGTAGGCGCCGCTCGACGTGATCAGTTCGCCTTCCTCGTTGAGCGCGAGTTTGCCGTTCGCGGTGTAGCGGTTGCCGTCCGGCCCCTCGATCACGAAATATCCCTGTTGCGCGATCGCGAGGTCGAAATCGTTGCCGGTCGCGATCAGCGGACCCTTCGAGATGTCGCGGAACGAGGCGACGTCGGAGACGAACGCGATCTTCTCGTTCAGGCCCGATTCGCCGCCCCGCGTCTTCACGACATAGTCGTCGAACATGAGATGCTCGGTCTTGAAGCCGTCGGTGTCGGCGTTCGCCATGTTGTTGGCGATGTTCGCCATCTGGTTGCGCATCGCCGACAAGGCGGAAAGTGCGATTGTGCCGATATTTTCCATTTCTACAGTCCCAGCGTGGTTCAGAGCCACAAGTCGATGTCCGCCAAGTTATATGCAGGGGGCATGCCAAAGTTGAAATGCGTTTAAAAACAATGCGTTGTAATTTGGGGCTGCGGGGCGGGGAGGCAGCAATGACCGGTCTGGTCGTGTTTGCAGGGAACATTTTGCCGCCAGCCGCCCCGACACGGCTTCCGGGTGGTCTTCCAGGCACCCCGGAAAGGCTTTGTTAACCCTGTCCGGATAATGTGAAAACGGGCGGAGAGGCCGGTTTGCGTTCTCCCGGTATCCATGGACTTATATATTCCGGTAATGGCGGGCATTATGTCCCGGCCGAGACGATTGAAGGGCTTCGCACAGGCGGCGACGGACAGGAATGGCTGACGACGATCTCGACGAACCGATGAACGACGATCTTGACGCCGGATCAGAGGGCGGCGGCAAGAAGGGCGGGAAGAAGAAGCTCTTGGTGATCGTCCTGCCGCTGCTGCTGCTCATCGGCGGCGGCGCGGGCGCCTATTTCATGGGGCTCGCGGATCCCATTCTCGCGATGTTCGGCGGCGGTGGAGAGACGGCGGAAGCCGAACAGCCGGCGCAGGAGCAGCGGGCCAACGAAATCGGCGTCTTCTACGAGGTTCCGGAAATGCTGGTGAACCTCAATTCCGGCGGTCGACGGAAGGAATTCCTGAAGATCCGTGTCGCGCTGGAATTGAACGCGCAAGAGGATGTTCCGCGTATCGAACAGGTTATCGACCGCATCATCGACAATTTCACTGTATACTTGCGAGAACTCCGCCAGGAGGACCTGCAGGGTTCCGAAGGCATTTACCGGTTGCGCGAGGAATTGCTCATCCGGGTGAACGCGGCGACGCGCCCGACAAGGGTGCGTGACGTGCTGTTCAAGGAGATGCTGGTGCAATGACAGAACTGGATGAACTGATCACCGGGCCGGGCGACGACGACGATTCCGTCGCCGACGACTGGGAAGCCATGCTCGACGGCGAAGGCGGCGAAGGCGGCGAGGAAGAGGACGACGATCTCGCCGCCGAGTGGGAAAGCATGATGGACGGGGAGGACGACAGCGGTGGCGGCGAAACCACCCGCGTCCTCAACCAGGATGAAATCGACAGTCTGCTCGGTTTTGACGACGACGGCGACGACATGGGCGAGCAGTCGGGGATCCAGGCGATCCTCAACAGCGCCATGGTGTCCTACGAACGCCTGCC
>JAVKCR010000308.1:0-11070 GCA_040222645.1 Rhodospirillales bacterium | reverse complement strand
GCGCCGCGCGCGGCAGGTCTCCGGATGCCTGTACCATTTCGATGTCTGCATTGCGGCGGGCATCGTCGAGGGCCGCGATTTCTGCGAAATCGACCGTCGCGATGGCGAACATCATGGTGGCGGGCTGCAGGCCCTCCGGCTGGCGTTCGAGGAAACGCGCCCCCGCCGCATCGAGCAGCGCCATGTCGCCTGACGCATCGATGAAGACCGTTCCCCTGATCTCCAACGCCCCTTTCTGGGTCGCGATTCGAAGCGCACTTACCCGGCCGTCATTGGCCGCGATGTCCGCGAGAGCGCAATGGAACAGGACGGTGACGCCGGCTTCCAAGAGCATTGTGTCGAGTACGACCTTCAGAATCTCCGGATCATATTGCAGGCGGTCCATGCGGTGGCCGGTGGACATGGTGAAGACGTCGAACCCGGCCGCCCCGCCGGCTGCTTCCAGCCGGTCCGCGATCTCGCCCGCGATCCCGCGGACCACCCGCCGGCCCGCCCGCGTCGCCCAGCCCACGAACTGGGCCACCGAACCGGCGGTTGCCGCACCGCCGAGAAAACCGTGTCTTTCGGCCAGCAGAACGCGGCAGCCCGACCGGCGCGCCGCGAGAGCCGCGGCTATGCCCGACATGCCGCCGCCGACTACCACCACATCGGTGTCGACGCCGGCACTGGCCGAGTTCCAGGTCCATTCCGAAGGCTTCACTGTTTCTCTCCCCGAAGCCGGTTCCGATCCGTTCCGCCGGTCCGCTTGCTTGCGCCGAGCCTAGGGGTCGTGAGAGATTGCGGTCAATTAACATTCCTTCGTACAGGTTTAGCACCATGTTAATTCGACTCGCTGCACGATGTTGAGCCTCCGCCAGATCGAGATGCTGCGGGCCGTCATGCTGACCGGCTCCATCAGCAAGGCCGCCACCATGCTGAACGTCTCCCCGCCCAGCGTCAGCCGGATGCTGAAACATACGGAAGCCGTTTCGGGCGTCCGCTTCTTCGAGCGCGGACCGTCGGGTTTCGTGGCGACACCGGAAGCCCGCGCCCTGCTGGGCGATCTCGAGGAGATCCATGCCCGGATCATCCGCATCAATCGGCGCATCGAGGGTGTCGGTGACGCGGCCGGCGAAAGGTTGGCGATCGGCACCACGCCCGGCCTCGGCTTCCATGTCGCGCCGGAATCACTTCGCCGCCTGTACAGGAGTGCACCGCATCTGCGCCTGTTCGTCGACACCCTGCATGTCGACGAGATCGTCCCCGCCCTCCTGCTCGGCCAGGTCGATCTCGCGCTCACCATCTTTGACATGCAGGACCCGCGCGTCGAGGTCACGAGCCTGGCCGCGGGGCGCATGGAGGCGCTGGTGCCGGAAGGACATCCACTTGCCGGCCGCGACAAGGTGTCCTTCGCCGAACTCGCCACCTGGCCGTTCATCGGTTTCGAGGACCGCGCTTTCCAGCAGCGCCTGATAACGGATCTCTCGGAACGGACCGGCGCAAAGCCCGAGATGAATGTCCGCGTCCGGCTGATGGTCAGTGCCTGCCTGATGGTCCGCCAGGGTTTCGGGGTCACCATCATGGACAGCTTCACCGCCGCCGGCGACGGTGTGCCCGGTACCCGGACAGTGCCGCTTGTGGAAGATATCCCGATCTATCTCAACCTCGTCCATGCGCCGCAAGCGCCGCTCTCCCATATCGCGGAGCGCTATGTCGGCATTGTCCGGGAGGTCGCGACGGCAGGTTGAGCGCCACGCTGTGCATCGGCCGGGGCTGATGGGATTACTATATAGTAATTGAGCAGCCTCCTCCGGGGCGCCGACCATTCCATTGACGCCTCTCGACCGGGCCGGCATTTCGCCCCATCCTTGCGGCATGAGATTGCGCAAGGCCCAAACCGACGACGCTCCCCTCCTCATGCGCTGGGACGGGAACCCGCATATCAAGGGACATCTCGGCGACTTCCGCCATGACTGGCCGCTGGAACTCGCCCGCGATCCGGCCTGGCGGGAACTGCTGATCGCCGAATCCGGCGACGGCCGGCCAGTGGGCTTCATCCAGATCATCGATCCGGCGCTGGAAGAGGACCATTACTGGGGCGAGGTCGAAAGCGGATTGAGGGCCATCGACATCTGGATCGGCGAGGAATCCGATCTCGGCAGGGGGCTGGGCAGCGAGACGATGCGCCTCGCCATCGGCCGCTGCTTCCGCGGGCCGGACGTGACGGCAATCCTCGTCGACCCGCTGGCGGACAATGCCGCCTCCATCCGCTTCTATGCCCGGCTCGGTTTCCGCGCGATGGGCCGGCGCCGCTTCGGCCCGGACGAGTGCATGGTCATGCGGCTCGACCGGGTGGAAGCCGCCGCCCGCTAGGCCGCGTTGAAGGCGCCGATCATCTCGTCCCAGGCCGGGGCGAGGTCCATCAGGCCGTCCCAGAAGGCCTGCTTGCGGCGCGCGTCGAAATCGGCGAGGTCGACGCCCTGCTGCTCGACCCAGGTGTAATAGCCGAGATTGAAGATGCGCTCCCGGCCCATGCGGTCGAGTTCCAGCATGTTGTCGGTGGTGGCGCCGAGCAGGTAGCGGCCGAAGGTCTCCGCCGCCGCGACCTCGTCGAAGCCATCGGCGAAATACTTCTTCTCCGCATGGCCGAGCTCGGTCTGGTAGAGGTCTGCGCCGTCGGTGGCGACGGACAGCACCACGTCATCCGGGCCGAGCTTGTTGTACTTCGCGTACTTGATGGCGGCGAGGATGTTGCAGATCGACGACAGGCCGAGATTGCCGAGCGCGGCGATGGTCTCCTGCGACAGGCCGTGGCGCGCGGCGAGGTAGGCGCGGCCGGCGGTGGTGTTGTAGACCATCGACAGCCCGTCCGTCGCCCGGTCGGACACCGCGATCACATAATCCGTGCCCATGACGTTGTGGATGTAGGGCACATGCTTGTCGCCGATGCCCTGGATGTTGTGCTCGCCATAGCCGTTGCAGAGCAGGGTCGGGCATTCCAGCGCCTCGACGACGCAGGTGTCTGTGCCGAGCGCCACCTTCAGATGGTCACCGGCGGCCAGCGTGCCGGCGGACCCGGCCGCCGACACATAGGCGCGCGCGGTCAGGTTCCCCGAGGCGTTCAGGTGGTTGAAGATGCGCTCGATCGCCGGCCCCGTGACCGCGCGGTGGATGATGTAGTTCCCGAACTCGGAGAACTGGTTGAGGATGACGTTGTCCGGGTCCTGCGCGAGGCGGTGACAGGCGTCGTAGATTTCCTTCACGTTGGATTCGGTGCCGTACGTGCGCACGATGTCCGACGGCTCCAGCACCCAGCGTTCCAGCCAGTTGAAGCGTTCCGCGCTCATGCCTTCCGGCAGCACGGCGACGGCGCGGCAGCCGAGGATGCGCGAGATCGCCACCCCGCCGCGGCAGTAATTGCCGGTCGACGGCCAGACCGCGCGGTGGCGTTCCGGGTCGAACTTGCCGGACATCAGCCGCGGCACCAGGCAGCCATAGGCGGCCAATACCTTGTGCGCGTTGATCATCGGGAAGCGGTTGCCCAGCGCCACGACGATCCTCGCCTCCACGCCGGTCAGTTCCGGCGGGATGACCATGTATCCCGGCACGTCCGTGAACCCCCGCCGGTCGGCCGTATTGTGCCAGTGCACGCGGAACAGGTTGGCGGGATCGGGGATATCCGGATCGATGGCGGCGATCCCGCCCGCCTTCGCCTTCAGATGCGTTGCCGGATCGGCGAGTTCCGCGATCCTGGGCAGTTGCACCTTGCGCGCCTTGAGATGGGCCACGGCCTTGTCATAGGTCGCGCGATCGACGATCTCGCGTTCCAGTCCCAGTGTCATGTTTCGTTTCCTCGGTTCTCGCAGGATGCCGGAGACCAAATGATACAGGTCATGCCACGCAGGTCACACGTTACTGCTCTCCCGCCAGCCGCCGGGCGTCGAGCACCGCTTTCGCCCATTCCGCGGGCTTTTCCTGCGGCAGGTTGTGGCCGGCGTCGGCGAAGGTCCGGTACGCGCAGGGGCCGGTGAATTTCGGCCCGTGATGGGCGGTCGACCGCCCGACCGAATCGGTCTCCCCGTCGATGCGGATCGTCGGCACGGAAATCGGCGGCTGGCCGGCGATCCGGGCCTCGATATCCGCCACCGCCGGGTCGCCCGGCACGAGGCCGTAGCGGTGCCGGTAGGAGTGAATCACCACATCGACGAAATCCGGGTTGTCGAAGGCGGCCGCCGAGCGTTCGAAGGTCTCCTCGTCGAACTCCCATGTCGGCGACCACATCCTCCACAGCGTCCGGGCGATGTCGCGGCGATCGGCCTCGAGCCCCCGCCGCCCGCGCTCGCTATGGAAGTAGTACTGGTACCAGTTGGTGGCTTCCGCTGCCGCCGGGGAGGGTTCCATGGCGCGGGCGATGTTCTGGATGTTGTAGGAATTGCCGCTGACCAGCGCCGAGACCCGGTCCGGCCACAGCGCCGCGATGATGCAGGCCGCCCGTCCGCCCCAGTCATAGCCGGCATAGACCGCGCGATCGATGCCGAGCGCATCCGCCAGCGCCAGCATGTCGGCCGCGAGCACCGCCTGCTCGCCCGAGCGCGGAGTCGCGTCCGAGAGAAACCGCGTGCCCCCGTAACCGCGCAGCCAGGGCACGATCACCCGCGCCCCTTCCGCCGCCAGCAGCGCCCCCGCCTCGTCATAGGCATGGGCGTCATAGGGAAAGCCGTGCCCCAGGATGCAGGGCCAGCCGGCGGGATCGCCGAGTTCCATGTAGACGACATCGAGCACGCCGGCGGTGATGCGTTTGACGGTCATGGGGCTGCCTCGCGGATGGTCGGGTCAAGGAGGAGATGGTAGCCGCGGGAGGATGGCGGGGAAAGACCACCCTCGTCGTGAACCCGTTTCCGCCCATGCTCCAGAACCAAAAAACCTTGTCATCCTGATGGCAATCAGGACCCATGCCTGAGCATTAAAACCGCATGACAGATCATCCGCCGGGTACCTTGGCTGCGTGGCCCGGGTTTCGGCACCTTCCGGAACCGGCTCGACGTCTCAGGCATGGGTCCTGACTTACGTCAGGATGACGACTGAATTAGTTGATGGATGCGGCCCCAGTTCGATCAAGCCGGACACCAGAACCCTCAGAACGAATCGAGCAGCCGGTCGATGTAGTCGAGCTCGATCTCCGGCCGGGCCGGGTCGGAGGAGCGGCGTCGGAGTTCGTTCAGGATGTCGCGCGCGCGCTGGATGTCCGCCTTGTCGGGAATGGCGGTGCGGCCGTCATCGACCTCGCCGCCGCGATCACGGTCGTAGCGCCGGCCGAGCGGGTCGCGCCCGTCGCCCTGCAATTGCTGCTGCTCGCCTCGTCCGCCGCGGCCATTGCCAGGCTGACGGCCCATCTGCTGCTGGCGGGCCATCTCGTTGGCCATGTCGCGGGCGCCTTCGCGCAGCGCGTTCATGGCCTCGCCCTGGGATTGCAGCGCCTCTTCCGCCGAGCCCTCGCCAAGCTGTTTCGCCGCATCGCGCATCGCCCGCTCGGCACGGCCCAGCGCGTCGGGGATCTGGCCGTTCTCGCCCAGCTGGCGCATCATCTCGCCGAGCCGGCGGCGGAGCGATTCCTGCTCGCCGGCGCCGCGCTTCATGTCTTCCTGCGAGCGTTGCTGGCCGTTCTGTCCCTGCTGGTTCTGTTGGCCGTTGCGGTAGGTCTGGTCCATCAGCTCCTGCTGGCGGCGCATCATCTCCTGCATCTCGCCCATGCGCTGCTGCATCTGGCTGTTCGGGCCCTGCTGCTGGCGCATGCCGGCCAGCGGCATGTTGCGCAGCTGGTCGAGCATCTGGCGCAGTTGGCTCAGCATCTGCTTGGCCGCGTCCTTGGCGCCGATCTCGTTCAGCTGCCGCATCTGCTCGAGCATGTTCATCATGTCCTGCGACGACAGCATCTGGGCGTCCGGATCCATCGGCTGGTCGGTGGTGCCCATGTCCTCGAGGCGCTTCGAGAGTTCCTTGAAATATTCCTGCATCGCCTGGGCGAGCTCGTTCATGAGCTGCTGCAGTTCCTGGTCGGTGACGTCGTCGCGCTCCATCGCCTCGGCGAGCTTGCGTTCGGCCTCGGCCAGCCGCCGTTCGGCCACCGCCAGCTCGCCGTCCTCGATCCGGAGCGCGATGGTCCAGAGCAGTTCCTGGATCGATTCCAGTCCCTCGGCGTTCTCCGGCGCATAGCGCAGCCGGTGGGCGGCCGAGCGCATGGCGAGATAGACCCCGAGATCGCCGTTATAGAGCGTCGGCCGGTAGGAAATCTCGTTCAGCGCCATAAACGCGCTCTCCCGGTCCTTCGGCTTGAGGGTGAGCTGCTTGCGGGCGGCGACGACCATCCGGGCCGCCGGATGGTTGAAGGTCCGCTCCGGCAGCAGCATCTCGAACTCTTCGGTCTCGCCGATCTGGCCCGCGGCGTCGCGCACGGAGAGCTGGATGCTCGCCTGCAGGCCGGCCCATGGATGCGCGGTCAGGTCGTTGGTGTGGCGGCCGCGCGCATCGGTCGGCGAGATGCCGGGCAGCGGCAGGCCGTACTCGATCTCCCGCGGCGAGCCTTCGAGGAATTCCGCGTCATCCGGGCGGCGGATGGTCGCGACCGCGTCCTCGATGCCGTAATCGTCCTGCAGGTCGTATTCCAGCGCCAGCAGGTTGCGCTTGTCGCCGGTCGGCGGCTTGGCGTAATTCACCGTCGGCGCGACGTCTTCCACGATCTCGATCGGCCAGGCGGCAAGCTCACGTTCGCCGTCCACCAGCCGCAGCCGGTCGCCCTCGCCGAGTTCCATCTCGTGGGTGAAGCTGGTCCGGCCGGCAGCGGCCAGCGCCACGCTCTCGCTGCCGGTCTCGATCACCGGCGCTTCGAGATGGCCGTGCACGGAGGCAAGCAGGCGCGAGCCCGACGGAATGCGCACCGGCCCCGAATCCCCGGCCGCACTCGCCGAGGCCGCGACCGGCGCGTTCTCCGGCTGGTCGATCTTCGTCAGGTAGACAGGTGCGAGCCGGGTATAGGTCGGCGGCGTGATCCAGAGCTCGACGCTGAGCGGCACCCGGTTGTCCTGCCCGGTGAAATCCGGAATGGCCGCGCGCGCAAGACGGTCGGAAAGGGGTCCCTGGCCGGCGATCAGCGCGACCGCCAGCAGCATGCAGGCGGCGCCGAGCGCGCCGAAACGGTCGGCAGCGGCAGGGTCGGGCGCGGGGCGGCACTCGCGAGGCTCCTGATCCGCTCGCGTTCGCGCTGCTGGTGCAGCCGCCAGAGCACGGCGCTGGCCCGGTTATGCGTGCCGTCGGAAAGCCGGTCCTCGACCGTTTCGATCGGGCGGTGGGCGAGGTTGTTCACGGCTTCGATGCGGGAACGGATTTCCGCGCTGGCGGGGAAGGTCAGGCCGCGAAAGCCACGGAACAGCGTGATGCAGGTTGCGGCGACGGCGATGAGGATGAGCAACAGGTGAAGCCAGCCGGGCAGAACCGGCAGCACACCGGAGGTCGCCAGGGCAGCCGCCCCCATGGCCAGCGAAACCGGAAGCCAGAACCTGCCGACCACGCGTTCCCAGAACAGCGAGAGACCCGTCCGCCAAAAAACCCGGGACAGCAATGTCTGCCGCGAAGGTCTGCCGGTATCGGACGCACGCTCGGTCATGTCATTCTACCTGCTTCAGGCTGCTCCCCGTTCGGATCTGTCTGACGAGATCCAATCAGGTATCTGGTCACGCCGCATGATATCATCAATATCGAGACGCGCGCGGATAATCGCGAAACGGCCGTCGCTGACCAGCACCTCGGGCGCCGGGGATCGCGCATTGTAGCTGGACGACATCACCGCGCCGTAGGCGCCGGCGCTCATGAAGGCCACGAGGTCACCGTTCTCAACGGTTTTCAGCTGTCTTTGACGCGCAAAGGTATCGCCGCTCTCGCAGACCGGGCCGACGATATCCGCCGGCCGCGGATTGTCGGGGCCGGCTTCAGTCACGGTAAGAATTTCGTGATGAGCGTCGTACATGGCCGGCCGGACGAGGTCGTTCATCGCCGCGTCCACCACCACGAAGCGGCGCGCCTCGCCCTCCTTCAGGCGCACGACGGAGGCCACCAGCACGCCGGCGGGCCCGACGATGGAGCGGCCGGGCTCGAACACCAGGTGACAGCCGAGATCGCCCACGGTCTCCTTCACCACCGCCGCGTAATCGGCGATCTCCGGCACCGGCTCGTCATGGTAGGCGATGCCGAGACCGCCGCCGAGATCGAGGCGGCGGACCGTGTGGCCCTTGCCGCGCAGTTCGCGCACCAGGTCGGCGACCACCGCGAAGGCGTCGCGGTAGGGATCGAGCGAGGTGAGCTGCGAGCCGATATGGGTCGCGATGCAGTCGAGCTCGACATGGCTGTAGTCGCGGGCCCGGTCGAACAGCGCCTTGGCGCGCTCGATCGAGATGCCGAACTTGTTCTCCGCCTTGCCGGTGGTGATCTTCGCATGGGTCCTGGCGTCGACATCCGGGTTGATCCGGATCGCCGCCGAGGTGCGGATATCCTTCGACCGCGCGATGCGGGCGAGGCTTTCCATCTCGTCCTCGGACTCGACGTTCAGCGAGAGCAGGCCGGCATCCAGCGCCGCCGCGATCTCGTCATCGGTCTTGCCGACGCCGGAGAACACGATGTCCGACGGCCTGGTGCCGACCGCGAGCGCCTTGCGCATCTCGCCCACCGAGACGACGTCGAAGCCCGCCCCTTCCCGCGCCAGCAGGCTCAGGATGGCGAGATTGTCGTTCGCCTTCATGGCGTAGCAGACATGGCCGCCGAGCGGCGCCAGCGCATCCCGGTAGGCGCGGTAGCGCGCGGCGATGCCGGCGGCGGAATAGACATAGACCGGCGTGGCGACCGCGGCCGCGATATCGGCCAGCGACACGCCCTCGCAGGAGAGCACGCCGTCCGCGTAGTCGAAATCCCAGCGTCTCATCGCGAGGGGTACTTCCGCGGAAATTCGGAACCGGCGGGATGCACCGGCGCGTTCTTCTTGCCGCAGGCCGCAATGCCGAACGCCAGTCCGGCGAAGATCGACAGCATGATCAGGATCCTGAGCGGTCTTCCGGTCATTTTCCGTCCTCCAGAAATCTGCGGCGCGCTTCCACTGCCGCGGCGCGCACATTGTCGGGCGCGGTGCCCCCGTAGCTCTGGCGGGAGGCCACCGAATTGTCCACCCCGAGCACCTCGAAGACTTCCGCCGTGATGCCCGCCTCGACGCTCTGCATGTCGGCGAGCGAAAGCTGTTCGAGATCGAGGCCGCGGTCTTCCGCCATCTTCACCAGCGAGCCGGTGACGTGATGCGCCCGGCGGAACGGCATGCCCAGGCTGCGCACCAGCCAGTCTGCCAGATCGGTCGCCGTCGAGAAACCCTGGCCCGCGGCCGCGCGCAGGTTCGCCTCGTTGGGCTTCAGGTCGCGCACCATGCCGGCGGTCGCTGCGATGCAGAGCGCGATGGTGTCGGTCGCCTCGAACACCGGCTCCTTGTCTTCCTGCATGTCCTTGGAATAGGTGAGCGACAGGCCCTTCATCACCACCATGAGACCGTGCAGGCAGCCGAACAGGCGGCCCGACTTCGCCCGCACCAGTTCGGCGGCGTCCGGGTTGCGCTTCTGCGGCATGATCGACGAGCCGGTGGTGAAGGCGTCGGTCAGGGTGACGAAGCGGAACTGCGCCGAACACCAGATCACGATCTCCTCGGCGAAGCGCGAGAGATGCACGCCGAGGATCGAGAGCGCGGCCATGTATTCCATGGCGAAATCGCGGTCGGAGACGGAATCCAGCGAGTTCGCCGTCGGCCGGTCGAAACCGAGCGCGGCGGCCGTCATGTGCCGGTCGATGGGAAACGAGGTGCCGGCAAGCGCCGCCGCCCCGAGCGGGGATTCGTTCAGCCGCCGGCGGCAATCGGCCAGCCGCGAGCGGTCGCGGCCGATCATCTCGACATAGGCCAGCATGTGATGGCCGAAGGTGACGGGCTGGGCGGTCTGGAGATGGGTGAAGCCCGGCATCACGATGCCGGCGCCGGCCTCTGCCTGGTCGATGAAGGCCGCCTGCAGGTCGGCCAGCGCCGCGTCGATCCCGTCGATCGCGTCGCGCACCCAGAGGCGGAAATCGGTGGCCACCTGGTCAATGCGGGACCGCCCGGTATGCAGCCGGCCCGCGGCATCGCCGATCAGGGCCGCAAGCCGCGCCTCCACGTTCATGTGGATATCCTCGAGCGCCGTCGAGAACTCGAAACTGCCGGCCTCGATCTCGGCCCGGATCGCTTCCAGGCCGCGGACGATCGCGTCGCCGTCGCCGGCCGCGATGATTCCCTGCTTCACCAGCATGGCGCAATGGGCAATGGAGGCGCGGATATCCTGGTCGGACATGCGCTTGTCGAAGCCGATCGAGGCGTTGATCCGCTCCATGATTTCGGAGGGGCCGGCCGCGAACCGGCCGCCCCACATATCGTTCGACTGCGTCATTCAGGCAATCCGGCGTTTACGGGGTGGATGTCGTCGGGGATTGTCCCCATATCTTCCGATGTCTCAAGTGGTTTGCATGCCGGGCGGAAATTCTCCTCCGCGCATGGATAATACGAGGAAAAGCGCCTTGTTCCGCCATATCCGCCTTCTCGCCGTCCTGCTTCTCGCCTTCGCTCCGGTCAGCGCCGAGGCGGGACCGCCGAAAAACTGGGAACCGGCGGACGGCCCGGTTGCCCTGCCGACGGAGAGCTTCACCGATGCGCTCGGCATCGAGCGGCGATTGTCGGATTTCCGCGGCAAGGTCGTCGCGCTCAATCTCTGGGCCACCTGGTGCGCGCCCTGCGTGCGCGAGATGCCGGACCTCGACAAGCTGCAGGCGGCGCTCGGCGGCGCCGATTTCGAGGTGATCGCGCTGTCCTCCGACCGCGCCGGCCTCGCCAAGGTCGAACCCTTCTACCGCCGCGCCGGCATCCGCCATCTCGAGATCTATCTCGACCCGAAGAACGCCATCGCCCGGCGCCTGAAGGTCCGCGGCCTGCCGACCACCTTCATCATCGATGCAGAGGGCCGCATCCTCGGCTCGGTCGCCGGC
>JAVKCR010000307.1:0-9237 GCA_040222645.1 Rhodospirillales bacterium | reverse complement strand
CCGCCTGCGAATCGGCGAAGGCGAACAGGTAGCCGAGACCGGATCGCTCGATATCGTAGGTCGCGATCTTGCCGGCATAGCGGCCGCCGGGACGGCGAAGCAGGGCGATCAGGTCGAAGCGCGATGCCGGCACGTCGGCTTCCGGCACGAGGTCCCTGTTGTAGACGATCACCGCCAGTTCACGGGTCAGTCCGAACACCTCGTTGCGCCATTTCGCCCAGTCCGGCACGGCGGCGGTACCGGCGGAGACGTGGGGTTGGGCGCAGCCGTCATTCACCAGCTTGACCTGCTGGTCGATGGAGGACGAGATCAGGAGGTCCGCCGAGGCACGGTTTTCGTCGCAGGCTGCGGCCGCCTTGTCGTAGATGTCGTTGGTGCCGCGCTGCTCATAGCGGATGAACAGGTCGGGATTGAGCGTCGAGAACCTCTCGAGGATGGGGTGGAAGGGCGCGACGTCGGTGGAGCCGTGGATATGCAGTTCGCGCGCCGCGGTTTCCGGCGGCGGTCCGAGCGTGGCGATGGCCTCGGCATCCTCCGCCGCGACCGGCAGCGCGCCCGCCGCCAGCAATGATAGTGCGAGGGTGGCTGTCGTGATCAGGCGGGTCATGCATGTTCCTCCGTCGCCGCCGGGAAGACGAGGACCACGGAAAAGCGCCCGCCCTTTTGCCGCCGCAGGTCCAGCCGGCCGCCATGCGCCTCCGCCACGGCGGTGACGATGGCCAGCCCGAGCCCGGCGCTGTCCGGGGCCGCGCCGCTGGTGCGGGTGAAGCGCTTGCCGATGTCCGGCCAGCTTTTCTCCGGGATGCCCTCGCCCCGGTCGGTCACGCGGATCTCCGGCCCGTCGTCGGCCAGGCTCACCGTGATGGTCACCGGCGGCTTGCCGTAGCGGAAGGCATTGCTGACGAGATTGCGCGTCGCCTCGACGAGGCTGAGTTCGTCCCCCGAGACGATGACCGGTTCCTCCGGCAGTTCGAGACGCAGCTTGTCGCCGCTGCCGATGAGGTCGTGATCGGCATCCTCGGACACCCGGACGGCGACCTCGCGCAGATCCACCTGCTGGCGGGCCACCGCATCGGAGCGATGGATGATCAGCGCCTGGTTGAGCAGCTGGTCGGTCAGCCGTCCGAGGCCGAGGGCGCGGCGGTGGATGCGCCGGGCGATCTCCCGCAGCTGCTCCGGGTTCTGCTCCTCGATGGCGAGTTCCGCCTGCGCCCGCAAGGCGGCGACCGGCGTACGCAGCTGGTGGGTGGCGTCGGCGATCAGGTTCTGCATGGTCGAAACCCGCCGCGCCAGCCGGCCCATGAAACGGTCGATGGCGGAGACCATGGTGCGAACCTCTTGCGGCGCCTCGACGTCCAGCGGGGTCAGGTCGGTCGGGTCCCGCCCGAGCAGGGCCCGCTCGACGCGGCCGAGCGGACGCAGCGAGGCGCGGACCCCGATCACCGTCAGCAGGATCAGCAGCGCCCCGACCGCGGCGACCATCATCAGGGCGTTGCGGGTGATCTCCCAGGCCAGCGCGGAGCGCGCCTGGGTGGTCTGCCCGACGATGGTCAGCACCTGTCCGGTAAAGGCCTGTTCGACGAAATCCCGGCGCATGGCGGCGATGCGCACCGGCGCGCCCCGGAAGACGTCGTTGTAGAACTCGATGCTGTCCGGCAGGCGGTCCGGCGCGGGCAGGCTGTCATACCCCGTCACGGTCTCGCCGTCGCTTCGCATCACCCGGTAGAAGACCCGGTCGTCCGGCGCCAGCGCCAGCATCTCGAAGGCCGAGACCGGCAGGTCGACGACAAGTCCGTCGCGGGACACCGAGATGGAACTTGTCAGCTCGAAGGTCGCACCCGCCAGCAGCTTGTCATAGACCTCCTGCGCCGCCTGGCGGCCATAGGTCAGCGCGGCGAAGGTGACCAGGATTCCGCCCGCGATCAGGATCAGGGCGATGGCGACCGCGAGCCGCGTCGCGATGGAATGGCTAGTCCGTTTCGTCGACATAGAGCTGGTATCCAAGCCCGCGCAATGTCCGGATCGACACCCGCGAGGCGGAAAGCTTGCGGCGCAGGCGCCCGACATAGAGCTCGACGGCATTCAGCCCGATCTCGTTGTCCTCGAAGGCGAACAGGCTGTCGAAGATCCGTTCCTTGGCGAGCACCCGCCCGCGGTTCGCCATCATCACCTCGAGCAGCGCGAATTCGCGGCGGGTGAGCTGCAGCGGCGCGTCGCCGCAATGGGCGGTGCGTCCGGCCGGGTCGAGCCGGAGGTCGCCATACTCGACCTGGGCCACGCGCTCATCCGCGCCGCGCCGCAGCAGGGCACGGACCCTCGCCTCGAGCTCGCGCAGATCGAAGGGCTTCATGAGATAATCGTCGGCGCCGATATCCAGCGCCTCGACCCGGTCCTCCACATCCAGCCGCGCGGTGAGCATCAGGATCGGCGTCGGGAGCTTGCGGGCGCGGACGCCGCGCAGGATGTCGATGCCGGAGCCGTCGGGCAGGTTGATGTCGAGGATGACGAGGTCGTAGGTCTGGACGGCGAGCGCGTCCTCGGCATCGGTGCAGGTCGCGACATGGTCGACCGCATGGCCGCTGCGCGCGAAGACCGACACGACGGCATTCGCGACATCGTCGGTATCCTCAACCAGCAGCAGTCTCATCCCACGATATCCCGGCGTTTCCCGTGCGATACTCGCATGGTGGCGGGCAAACGAAAACCTGCCGCGCGATTGACAGGTTGATGACAGCAACTTCTGGCAGGTTGCCGGTACGGGGGAGCCAGTCGGGCTCCCACCGCAATCAAGAAACCTGAAATCCGGGAGAAACCACTATGACCAGATTTGCACTTTCACGCCGTTTCGTCATCGCGGCCGCGGCGGCGGCGGGCATGTTCGGCGCCTCCGCCCAGGCCGCCGACCAGATGCTCGATTCCATCCATTTCCTGATCCCCGGCGGCGCCGGCGGCGGCTGGGACGGTACCGCGCGCGGCACCGGCGAGGCGCTGACCGAGTCCGGTCTTGTCGGCACGGCCTCCTCCGAGAACATGTCCGGCGGCGGCGGCGGCAAGGCGATCGCCTACCTGAGCGAGAACGCCAAGTCGAACCACGACACGCTGATGGTCAACTCGACGCCGATCGTCATCCGGTCGCTGACCAAGGTGTTCCCGCAGAGCTTCCGCGACCTCACCCTCATCGCCGGCACCATCGGTGACTACGCGGCCTTCGTGACCAACAAGGATTCGAAGATCAAGTCCTTCTCCGACCTGGTCGCGGCCTACAAGGAGAACCCGCGCTCGGTTGCCATCGGCGGCGGTTCCGTGCCGGGCGGCATGGACCACGTGATCGTCGCCATGGCCATGGAAGCGGCCGGCGAGGATCCGACGAAGGTCAAGTACATCCCCTACGATGCCGGCGGCAAGGCGATGGCCGCGCTGCTTTCGGGCGAGATCCAGGCTCTGTCCACCGGCTTCTCCGAAGCGGTGGCGCTGGCCAATGCGGGCGAGGTGAACATCATCGGCGTCACCTCCTCCGACCGCGTGCCGGCCTATCCGGATGCGCCGACGCTGAAGGAACAGGGCGTCGATGCGGAGTTCGTCAACTGGCGCGGTTTCTTCGCCGCACCGGGCCTGCCGGAAGCGAAGGCGGATGCCTACCGCAAGACGCTGGCCGCGATGTATGACACCAAGGAATGGGAAGAAGTCCGCGCCCGCAACGGCTGGGTCAACATCCACAATTCCGGCGACGATTTCCGGGTCTTCCTGGAAAAGCAGGAAAAGCAGATCGGCGATCTGATGAAGAAGCTCGGCTTCCTCTGATCCCGGGCGGCTGTCGGGGGCAGCCACGTGCTGCCCCCGGTTTTCCGCCGGCCCGGTCACGGGTCGTCCGGTCCGGCCCGTGACGACTGGAAGGGAGCGGGGCATGTCGGCCCCGGCGCCCCTTGCCGATGTTATGCTTCCGAAAACCATCTATGCCCGAACCGGTTCTGGGGGACTGACGACATGCGTCTCGACAAATGGATTGCCGTTCTGTTTCTGCTTGGCGCGCTGATCTACGGATATGCCGCGCTGAACTACCCGCTGCTGCCGTTCGAACGGAACATGTCGTTCCTGCCGAACACGCTGCCGATCGCGCTGAGCGTGCTGGCCATCATCATCTCGCTGTTCATCATCGTCACACCTGCCGGCGCCGGCGCGAGTGACGACGACGTGCTTGGCGGCGTCGATGTGGCGCGTCTCCGCGATTACAAGATCGGCCAGGCGGCGATGCTGGTCGGGGTGATGATCCTTTACGCACTCGCCCTCCGCCCGGTCGGCTTCCTGGTTTCGACGACCCTGTTCCTGACCGGCGCCGGCTATATCCTCGGCGAGCGGAAGTTCCACATCATGGTCCCGGTCGCCCTGATCGGCGCGGCGGTGATCTGGGTGCTCGTCGACCTGCTGCTCGGCATCTTCCTGCGCCCGCTTCCCATGTTCCCGGCCTGAGGAGAACCGCCATGCTCGAAGGACTTCTCCTCGGCCTCGACGCCGCGTTCTCCGTCCAGAACCTGCTGATGGTGACGGCAGGCTGCCTGATCGGCACCTTCATCGGCATGCTGCCGGGCCTCGGCCCGATGTCGATCATCGCCATCATGATCCCGGTCGCCATCAAGATCGGCGATCCCTCCGCGGCGCTGATCCTGCTGGCCGGCGTCTATTACGGCGCGATCTTCGGCGGTTCGACCTCCTCGATCCTGATCAATGCGCCCGGGGTCGCCGGCACGGTCGCCACCTCGTTCGACGGCTACCCGCTGGCGCGGCAGGGCAAGGCCGGCAAGGCGCTGACCATCGCGGCCATCGCCTCCTTCTCCGGCGGCACCATCGGGGCGGTGCTGCTGATGGGCTTCGCGCCCGCACTCTCGTCGGTGGCGCTGCTGTTTCATTCCGCCGAGTATTTCGCGCTGATGGTGGTGGGTCTCTCGGCCATCGCCGCCTTCGCCGGTCCCGGCAAGGTGGCCAAGGCGCTGATGATGACCGTGGCCGGGCTGATGCTGGCGACCGTCGGCGAAAGCGCGCTGTTCAATGCGCCGCGCTTCACGATGGGGATCATGGACCTGCAATCCGGCTTCTCCTTCATCACGCTGGCGATGGCGCTGTTCGCGCTGCCGGAAGCCCTCTACCTCGTGCTCGACCCGGCGCGCGGCGCCTCCAAGGGCAGCAACGAGATCAAGGATCTGCGGATCACGAAGGCGGAAGCCAGGATCATCGCCCCGGTGATCGGCCGGCAATCCATCCAGGGCTTCCTGATCGGCGTGATGCCGGGCGCGGGGGCGACCATCGCCTCCTTCCTCGGCTACGCGGTGGAACGCAACATCGCCAAGGGCGCGGACCAGGACGAGTTCGGCAAGGGCTCCATCAAGGGCCTCGCCGCGCCGGAAGCGGCGAACAATGCCGCCTGTACCGGCTCCTTCGTGCCGCTGCTGACGCTGGGCATTCCCGGGTCGGGCACCACCGCGATCCTGCTCGGCGCGCTGATCGCGCTCAACGTGCAGCCGGGGCCGCGCCTGATGATCGACAATCCGTCGATCTTCTGGGCGGTGATCATCTCGATGTATATCGGCAATATCGTGCTGCTGATCCTCAACCTGCCGCTGATCCCCTACATCGCGAAACTGCTGACCATCCCGCGAAACTACCTGATCCCCTTCATCCTCTTCTTCACGATGATCGGGGCCTATATCGGCCAGAACAATGCGACCGAACTGCTGATCCTGGTCGGGCTCGGGGTGTTCGCGACCGTGCTGCGCTTCGCCGACTACCCGCTGGCGCCGCTGCTGATCGGTTTCATCCTCGGCGGCCTGCTGGAGAACAATTTCGCCCGCTCGGTCAACCTCGCGGACGGCATCTCCTTCATGTGGGACCGGCCGATGACGCTGGGTCTGCTGATCCTCGGCGTGCTGCTGATCGCGCTGCCGGCATGGCGGCGTCACCGCGCGGCGAACCGGGGCTATATCCAGGGCGACTAGGCGATTCGGAAAAGCACGTACAATACCTGCAGCCAGTGGACATTGCCCCGGCGTTTCTGTATATCCACAGCCGTCCCCGTCGGCGGCGCACCCCGGCGTGGCGGTTCCTGATATCGTCGGAAATATTTTGGAGGAGGGCAGTATGGCCATCACCGGTCGCGACAGCCTCAAGACGCGCCGCACCCTTACCGTCAAAGGTAAGGAATTCGATTATTTCAGCCTGAACGCAGCCGAAGAAACCATCGGCGACGTATCCCGGCTGCCGGTTTCCATGAAGGTTCTGCTCGAGAACCTGCTTCGCTACCAGGATGACCGCACGGTCTCCGTGGCCGATGTCCAGGCGGTCGCCGACTGGCAGAAGGAGCGCAAGAGCGATCACGAGATCGCCTACCGCCCGGCCCGCGTGCTGATGCAGGACTTCACCGGCGTTCCCGCCGTGGTCGACCTCGCCGCCATGCGCCAGCAGATGGCGAAGATGGGCGGCGACCCGAACAAGATCAACCCGCTCTCGACCTGCAACCTGGTCATCGACCATTCGGTGATGGTCGACGATGCAGGCACCGCCGGTTCGCTCGACAAGAACATCGAGTTCGAGTTCTCCCGCAACCAGGAACGCTACACCTTCCTGAAATGGGGCCAGACCGCGTTCGACAACTTCACCGTCGTGCCGCCGGGCACCGGCATCTGCCACCAGGTGAACGTCGAGTATCTCGCCAAGACCGTCTGGACCCAGAAGGATGCAGACGGCCGCATGATCGCCATGCCGGACACCCTCGTCGGCACCGATTCCCACACCACGATGGTCAACGCGCTCGCCGTGCTCGGCTGGGGCGTCGGCGGCATCGAGGCGGAAGCGGCCATGCTCGGCCAGCCGATCTCGATGGTCATCCCGGAAGTCGTCGGCTTCAAGATGACCGGCAAGCTCCGCGAAGGCACCACCGCGACCGACCTCGTGCTGATGGTCGTCAAGATGCTCCGCGCCCACGGCGTGGTCG
This sequence comes from Rhodospirillales bacterium, assembly GCA_040222645.1. Lineage (GTDB taxonomy): Bacteria > Pseudomonadota > Alphaproteobacteria > Rhodospirillales > HT1-32 > HT1-32. Next base: position 2,255 of record JAVKCR010000307.1, on the reverse strand, counting down.
GCAAGTTCGTCGAATTCTACGGCCCGGCGCTGGAAACCCTGCCGATCGCCGACAAGGCGACGATCTCCAACATGGCGCCGGAATACGGCGCCACATGCGGCTTCTTCCCGATCGACCAGCAGACCCTGACCTACCTCACCTTCACCGGCCGCGACGACGAGACCGTCGCCCTGGTCGAGGCCTATGCGAAGGAACAGGGTTTCTGGCTCGATGCGAATTCGCCGGACCCGGTCTTCACCTCGTCGATCGAACTCGACATCTCGACCATCGAGCCGTCGATTTCCGGTCCGAAGCGCCCGCAGGACCATATCCGTCTTGCCGACGCGGTCACCGGCTTCAAGGGCGCGCTGAAGAACCTTGCCGGCCTCGATGCGCCGCGCACGGTTGACGCCCCGGGCAGCAATTACCAGATCAGCGACGGCGACGTGGTCATCGCCGCCATCACCTCCTGCACCAATACCTCGAACCCCTCGGTCATGGTCGCTGCCGGCCTCGTCGCCCGCAAGGCCCTGGCGAAGGGTCTGAAGGTGAAACCATGGGTCAAGACCTCGCTGGCGCCGGGTTCTCAGGTGGTCGCCGACTACCTCGAGAAGGCCAACCTGCAGGATGATCTCGATGCGCTCGGTTTCAACATCGTCGGCTTCGGCTGCACCACCTGTATCGGCAATTCCGGTCCGCTGAAGGCGCCGGCCGGCGAAGCCGTCGAGGCCAACGACCTCGTCGTCACTTCCGTGCTGTCGGGCAACCGCAACTTCGAAGGCCGGGTGCACCAGCAGGTCCGGGCGACCTATCTCGCCTCGCCGCCGCTGGTGGTGGCCTATGCGCTGGCCGGGTCGATGTATGTCGACCTGTTCAACGACCCGCTCGGCCATGATGCCGACGGCAACGATGTCTTCATGAAGGACATCTGGCCGTCGAACCAGGAAATCGCCGACACCATCGCGCAGTGCCTGACGCCGGCGATGTTCCGCGAGCGTTACGGCAACGTCTACGAAGGCCCGAAGGAATGGCAGTCGATCAGCGTTTCCGGCGGCGGTCTGTTCGACTGGCAGGAAAATTCGACCTACGTGAAGCATCCGCCCTATTTCGAAGACATGGGTCCGGAGCCGAACGAAGCGGCCGACATCAAGGGCGCGCGCCCGCTGCTCATCCTGGCTGACTCGATCACCACCGATCACATCAGCCCGGCCAGCGCCATCAAGAAGGAAAGCCCGGCCGGCGAATACCTGCTGAGCTACCAGGTGCGTCCGAACGACTTCAATTCCTACGGCTCGCGCCGCGGCAACCACGAAGTCATGATGCGCGGCACCTTCGCCAACATCCGCATCAAGAACGAGATGCTGCCGGGTGTCGAAGGCGGCTATTCCAAGCACTACCCGTCGGGCGAGGAAGGCCCGGTCTACGACATCGCCATGAAGTACAAGGAAGAGGGCACGCCGCTGGTCGTCGTCGGCGGCAAGGAATACGGCTCCGGCTCGTCCCGCGACTGGGCGGCGAAGGGCACCTTCCTGCTCGGCGTCAAGGCGGTCATCGTGGAAAGCTTCGAGCGTATCCACCGCTCGAACCTCGTCCAGATGGGCGTGCTGCCGCTGGTCTTCAAGGACGGCCAGAACCGCGAGAGCCTGAAGCTCGACGGCACGGAACAGTGGGACATCACCGGTCTTGAAGGCGGCATCAAGCCGCGCATGGACGTGGATGCCACCATCACCCGCGCCGACGGCTCGACGGAGAAGATCACGCTGCTCTGCCGCATCGATACCCTCGACGAGGTGGATTACTACCTCCACGGCGGCATCCTGCAGTACGTGCTGCGTAAGATGATGGGCGAAGCCGCGTAACACCGGCGGTCGTTCCTAGGCCAAAAGCAAAAACCCCCGGAGCGTCGCTCCGGGGGTTTTTCGTTGTGGCGAAAGCCGGTCGGCTATCCGGTCAGCTCTGCCGGACCTTGTCGAGGAAGCTGTCGACTTCCTTCTGAAGGATCGAGGATTGCTCGGAGAGCGAGCGGGCGGCGTCGCTGATCTCGGTCGAGGCTGCCGTGGTTTCGCCGACCGCCTCGGTGACGCCGCGGATGTTCATCGAGACTTCCTGGGTGCCGTTGGAGGCCTGCTCCACGTTGCCGGCGATCTCCGCGGTTGCCGCGCCCTGCTGCTCGACGGCGGCGGCGACCGAGGAGGCGATCTCGTTGATCCGCTCGATCGTCTCGCTGATCCCGGAGATCGCTTCCGCCGATTGCTTGGTCGCCTGCTGGATGTCGG
>JAVKCR010000306.1:0-5505 GCA_040222645.1 Rhodospirillales bacterium | reverse complement strand
ACCAAGCTGATCCTCGATCCCTTTACGCTGGTTGTCGTCTACGGCCTCTCGGCGCTGGGCTGGGTGGTCTACAACATGACGCCGCCCCTGGTCGGCGCGGTGCTGGAGATGGCGTCGCAGCGCCGGCTCACCACGCTGCGGGAAAAACAGCGGGCGCTGGTCACCGAATGGGGGCCTGAAATCACCGACGATGCGAGCGGTGCCGGGGAAGCGACGGCAAAAGCGGTGCCGGCAAGACCAGCCCCGCCCGGCGCCAAGACGAAAGCCGTTCCCGCGCCTCCGGCGCCGTCCTGAGATTGTCCTGAAACCGAAAACGCCGCCGGCGGGCCCGGCGGCGTTTCACAGTTGTTTCCGGGCTGAGGAATCAGGCGTGGTTGTACAGCAATCCCTGGCTGGATGCCGAGTTGCGCACTGACTTCTGCACCTTCTCGAACGCCCGTACCTCGATCTGGCGCACGCGCTCGCGGGAGATGCCGTAGACCTGGCTCAGTTCCTCGAGGGTTTTCGGCTCATCGGTCAGGCGCCGCTCGACGAAAATATGCTTCTCGCGATCGTTCAGCACATCCATGGCGCCGGCCAGCAGATGCTTGCGCTTCGAGAACTCCTCGTCCTCGGCAATCACCGTCTCGACGGATTCCGAATCGTCTTCCAGCCAGTCCTGCCATTCGCCTTCGCCGTCGATGCGGAGCGGCGCATTCAGCGAATGGTCGCTGGCGGCGAGCCGGCGGTTCATATCGATCACTTCCTTTTCCGTCACGTCGAGTGCGTGCGCGATGGTCTCGACGCTTTCCGGCGACATGTCGCCGTCGTCGATCTCGCGCATCTGGCCCTTTAGCCTGCGCAGATTGAAGAACAGCTTCTTCTGCGCGGCCGTGGTGCCCATCTTCACCAGCGACCACGAATGCAGGATATATTCCTGGATCGAGGCGCGGATCCACCACATGGCGTAGGTCGCGAGCCGGAAGCCGCGATCCGGATCGAACCGTTTCACGGCCTGCATCATGCCGACATTGCCTTCCGAGATCAGTTCCCCGACCGGCAGACCATAGCCGCGATAGCCCATCGCGATCTTCGCCACGAGGCGGAGATGGCTGGTGACGAGCTGATGTGCGGAATCGAGATCCTCATTGTCCCGCCAGGCATTGGCGAGCCGCTGTTCCTCTTCGAGCGACAGCATGGGAAACTTCCTGATCTCCTGCAGATAGCGGGTCAGGTTGTCTTCCGGGCTTACTGAGAGCGCTGCCGTCAGATTGCTCATGGGTTGCGTCCTTTCGTTATGCGCCTGCCATATTATCCGACGAAATTTGTCGGAAATATGATCAGGAGAACTTCGGGCCGGGTGACGGCAACAGTCAGCATCCTGATCGGGGGGACTGGCGAGGCGCCTGTTTCACGTGTCGGGGAGGACTCTAGCAAAACGACGGGGAGAGGTGAAGTTCAAACTAAATGCTGTCTAAAAAGGTTATCAAGTTTTTGATATCATTTGGTAAAAAACTCGAAAAGGTTAATCTTTCGCCCGTCCTGGGATGGGTAAAACCTATCAACTTCGCGTGAAGCGCCTGGCGGGTGAACGCGGATATCCTGCCGGCTGCTTCCGCGGTGAGGCCGATAACCCTCCGCCGCGCACGGGAATAGGTCGGGTCGCCGACCAGCGGATGGCCGATATGGCTCATATGGACGCGGATCTGGTGGGTGCGCCCTGTCTCGAGACGGCATTCGACGAGGCTCGCCACGAGGCCGAAGCGCCGCAATGTCCGGTAGTGGGTCACGGCTTCCTTGCCGCCGGATTTCCGCACGGACATCTTCTTCCGGTCCGCCTGCGACCGCCCGATCGGCTGGTCGATCGTGCCGGCCGGCGGCGCCGGGTTGCCCCAGACGATGGCTTCGTAGGCGCGGTCGATGGAATGCTCGGCGAACTGCGCGGAGAGCGACTGGTGCGCCTCGTCATTCTTGGCGGCGATGATCAGGCCGCTCGTATCCTTGTCGATGCGGTGCACGATACCGGGCCGGCGCACGCCGCCGATGCCGGACAGGCTGTCGCCGCAATGGGCGAGGAGCGCATTGACCAGGGTATGGTCCGGATTGCCCGGCGCCGGATGCACCACCAGGCCTGCGGGCTTGTCGATCACGATGACATCCGCATCCTCGTAGACAACGACGAGATCCATGCTCTGCGGTTCCGGGTCGGCGTCGGCCGCGGCGGGGATGGTGAGCGTGAATGTCTGCTCAGCCCGTACCTTGGCGGAAGCGTCGCCGAATGCCGCGCCGTCGCAGGCCACAAGGCCGTCGACGATGAGCTGCTTGATCCGGCTGCGCGACAGTTCGGGCAGGGCGGCGGCGAGAAAGGCGTCGGCGCGCCGGCCCGCGGCGTCCCCGTCCACCCGGATTTCGAATGTTTGTGACTTGTGCAACTGGCTCGCCAACGTCATGAAATACCTTGAACTGTTTCCGGGCATCCTGCCATACCGGCGAGGTGCGGGCATTCGACAAGAGTAAATTCCGACGGCATGGCTTCCAAGACAGAGTCACGAACCGGCGACGAGGGTACGGCTGATTCCCTGCGAGAGGCCGCATCCGGGCTGCTGGCCAGCTTCGAATCCGGTGACCCGGAGGCGATAGAGGCCGAGACCGAGGCCTTTCTCAAGAATGCCCGGCCGCCGCTCGATCTCCTGATGCTGTTCTCGAAACTCACCGAGAAGGCAAATGCCCCCGCGGCCACCGCGAAGATCTATGAACATCTGCTGCGTCTGAACCCGGTGCTGCCGAACATGCACCGGAAACTCGGGCAGTTGCAGCTGGCTGGTGGACAGCGCGGCGCGGCGATGCGAACGCTCAACACGGCGATCAAGGTCGATGCGGGCGACCTGGCCGCGCGAAAGTCGCTGGCCGGCCTGCTGGTCGACCTGGGCCGGTTCGACGAGGCGCGCCGGCACTACCAGACCTGCACCGAGACGGCGCCGCAGGATGCGGAATCCTGGCTTCTGCTCGGCCATTGCTGCTGTATCGGTGCGCGCCGCGAGGAAGGGATCGAGGCTTTCGACACGGCAATCGGGATCGATCCGGACCTCGTCGAGGCGCATGTCGGGAAAGCCAGGGCGTTGCTTGCGATCGGCGATTTCACCGGCGGCTGGCCGGAATACAACTGGCGCCCCGACGGTTTTCCGAAAGACGCCCGCGGCAGGCGGGTGACCGCGATCAGATCCTTCGCCGGCAAGCGCGTACTGCTTGCCGAGGAAGAGAGCATCGGACGCACCCTGCTCGGCCTGCGCTATGCGCCGCTGCTGCGCGAGGCCGGGGCGCGGGTGACCTTGTCGGTGAACCGCAGCTACATGCGCCTGCTGCTCGACAGCGATCTTGCCGACGACATGGTCGAACCCGGCGAGACGGACGAGGAGTTCGATTTCGTCATGAAGCTCCTCAGTGCCGCGGCGTTCCTGCGCACCGGCCAGGGTCCCCAGCCGCTCGCCTCGGGCTACATCACCCCCGGACCCCGGCTGCGGACGGTCCAGCCGGACCGGATGAAGGTCGGTATTGCGCTCGGCAGCGGTCCCGACGGCCAGGATAACCCGATACCGGTCGCGCGCCTGCGGGAAATCCTGACCATGGAAGCGCCCGTCGAGTTCGTCAGCCTCGAGAATTCCGGCAAGGAGGATTTCGGCAATATCAGCTGGACCAGCGGCCGGATCGCCTTCCCCGATGTCGATCTCGACGATCCGCGAAACCTGGCCGAGATGATCTCCGGGATGGACCTCGTGATTGCCGCCGGCGGTCCCGTCGCGCATATGGCCGGCGCGATGGGCGTGCGCTGCTGGCTTATCCTGCCGGTCAATGCCGACTGGGTCTGGGGGGCGGAAGGCGACCGGACACCCTGGTACAACAGCATCCGCATATTCCGCCAGACGGTGCCGGGCCGCTGGAGCCGGCCGTTGGAGCTGGCCCGCAAATCCCTGCAGACGCTTGCCTTCGTAACCAATGACCCGGCGATGACCATCGATCGCCGGCCGGGCGTCAAGGCGCCGGCGGGAGGAGACCGGAAATGAACCTGAGACTGCTGAAGGCGCTGGTCATCTTCATGGGCGTGCTGATCGTGCTCGGCATCATGGCGGTCGGCTATGGCCTGTACCTGAAAGCCGGCGGCGGGAAGACCCCGGCTCCTGTGTCGGCGACGGCACGCACTGCCGGGCCGGCCGAGCTTGACGTGAAACTCGCGCCGGGCGAGAGCATCGTCGATGTCAGCTATCCCGGTGACCGCATCGCGCTTCGCCTGGCCCGCCCGGACGGCGCCGAACGAATCCTTCTGATCGATGCCGGTACCGGCGAGATCCTGTCGACCATCCGGATCGAGCGGACCGGCCCCTGAATCACCAGACAATCAAGAAACCGGAGACGCCCATGCCACCGCGCATCAATCCGCTGAAGCTCAACAACCTGCAGCTCCGTACGCTGGCGCTGGCCCAGGTTCTGGCCCGCGAACCGGCCGTCGCCACGCGCAACGACGCGACGGGAGAGGTCACGCTGCACCGGTTGCCGCATCCGCACGGCGACCATGTCCATATCGGCCCGTTCGTTGTCTCCGCCCGTGAGGCGAGCGGTTTCGCCAATCCCTCGGTCTGGGTGGCGCTGGAACGCAAGGGCCTGGCGCATGGCTTCAGCCCGCTCGGCGTCACCCTGACCCCGGCCGCGATCGAGTACGACACCGGTCTCGGCGGGCAGTTCCTCGAGCAATCCGACCACTAGGCGGCTGTTCACCGGGTCTTAACCCGGGCATGGTGAACTCTGCGGTACTGAAATTGTTGAAGGCTCCCGGCTGATGGAAGGCGTCATCGACGGCTGGATGCTCGACGGTGAGGGCGGGGCGGAGGATATCCGTGACCGCCTGCCCGACGCGCTCGACAATCCGACCGGTGTGTTCTGGCTGCATCTCGACCGGCAGGCGCCGGGCATGCGGGACTTCCTCCTGGAACGTCTCGGCATCGAGCCGATGATCGTCGAGGCGCTGCTGGCGGAAGATACCCGCCCGCGCTGCGACACCTACCACGAGGGCCTGCTGCTCAACCTGCGCGGCGTGAACCTGAACCCGGGCGCCAATCCGGAGGACATGCTTTCGGTGCGGATCTGGTCGACAGGCAGTTTCATCGTCAGCCTGCGCAGGTTCAAGCTGATGTCGATCGACGAACTCCGCCAGCGGCTGCGGCGGGGTGACGGACCCCGCAATGCCGCGGAAGTTATCGCCGATCTCGCCAATGCACTCGCGGACCGCATTGCCCCGGTGCTGCTCGGCCTGCATGACCGTCTCGACGAGATGGAAGGCGAGGCGGCTGCCGGCGCGGGCCAGAAGGTGCGGAACGACCTGAACGAGATCCGGGGCCAGATCATCACGCTGCGCCGGTTCATCTCGCCGCAACAGGTGGCGCTGTCGCAAGTCGCCTCGACGATCATCGGCTCGATGCCGAGACGTTCCAGGAGGAAGTCCCGCATGCCCGGCGCCTGCCGGTCGAGATGCAG
>JAVKCR010000305.1:0-6717 GCA_040222645.1 Rhodospirillales bacterium | reverse complement strand
CGCCGCGGTGCTGGCCATGACCTGCCTGCCGCCGGGCGGTGCTGCCGCCGGTAGCGGTATGCCCGATTTCCGCAAGGCCCTGCGCAACCGGCGCGCGATCGCCTTCTTCATCGCCTACGCGGTCCACAACGGCGAAAGCAGCACGGCCCGCGCCTGGATCGTACCGCTGCTGGCGGCGGCTTCGATTGCCTGGCCCGGCGGGGCGGAGGCGTGGCAGGGCACGATCACGAGTTTTGTCGCCATCGCCAATCTCGGGGGCCTGTTCGTGATCCTTGCCGCCGGCTGGCTGGCCGCTCCGGTCGGTCTCGAACGCCTGGTGGTAATGGTGATCTTTACCTCGGCAGGACTCGGCATCCTGCTTGGTGCCGGTATCGGCTTCGGCCCGGCCTTTGTCTTGACCGTGGCGGGTCTCTATATCCTGGCGGCGCCCGCCGATGCCGGCCTGCTCAATTCGGGGCTCGTCAGCCGGACGGAGCCGGATGTCCTCGGCGCCACAATGGCGCTGCACGCCACGATTGCCTTCACCGCGGCGTTCCTTTTTCCCGTCCTGTTCGGCCTGGTGCTCGACCTGGCCGGCGGAGCCTGGGTCGTTGCTTTCATCGCGCTCGCCGCGATGACGTCTCTCGGACCGTTCGCTCTCAGGCGGCTCGACCGCCCGGGCCAGAACTGACAGGAAATCGATCACAATCCCGTAGATCGATCTGAAATCATTGCAAAATCGCCCTCGACCATCAGAGTGTCGGCAAAACCCAACTGCAAAGGAGGCGGCCCATGGTCGATCTCGCGCGATTGCCGGATGTGGAACGCATCCATCTCGAGAAGATACCCTGTCCCGAACTTGAACCGACACCGCTCGTCTCCGGTCCGGCTCTCTCTGAACGGCGGGTAGCCTTGGTGACAACCGCCGGGCTTGCCAGGCGCGACGACGCGCCCTTCGGCGCCGAGGGAGAGTACCGGATCCTGCCGACCGGCACGCCGGCCGGGGATCTTGTCATGAGCCATTCCTCGGTCAACTTCGACCGCACCGGCTTCCAGCAGGACATCAATGTCGTCTACCCGCTGGATCGCCTGCACGAATTGGCGGAGGAGGGTGTCATCGGCTCCGTCGCCGACTACCACTATTCCTTCATGGGGGCGACGCCGACAGACAAGATTGCCCAGGCCGCGGAAGGCATCATCGCCGCCCTCAAGGGCGATCATGTCGATGCGGTCTGCCTCGCCCCGGTCTGACCAGCCTGCACCCGCGCCGTGAGCGCGATCGCACATGTGCTGGAGAAGGCCGGGATCCCGACCACCGGGGTCAGCCTCATTCGCCCGCATTCCGAGAAGATGAATGCACCGCGGGCTCTCTGGACCACCTTCGAGCTCGGGCGACCCTTCGGGGTGCCGGACGATCCCGGCTTCCAGCGGGACGTCCTGCGGGCCACCCTGTCGTTGCTCGACCGGACCGATGGTCCTGTACTTGTCGACTACCCGCTCGATGCACCGTCCGGCAGCGCCGATGCGGAAGATGTTCAGGAAGGCTGGGCTTGCCCGGTCAGCTTCGACATTCCGGTAACCGACGACCGCAGCCAGGTCGTCCGGGCCGCGGATGCCGAGTTTGCCGGGCTCGAACCATGGTACCGGATGGCGCTCGACCGTCGTGGTCGCACGACGGTCGGGGTCTCGGGCATTGATCCGCGCGCCTGTTTCGACCTGCTGGCAGGATTTGCCGAAGGCGGGGAAGTGACGCCATCCGGCCAGGCGAGGACACCGGCGGAAGCATTGCGCTTCGCCATCGAGGACCTGAAGGCCTGGTACCAGGAGGCGGCGACCGCGCAGCCCGGCACGCCGTCGGCGGTTCGGTTGCGGACATGGTTCTGGACAGAGACCGCGATTTCCCGGCTGTTCGCCGAGGTGCGCGCACGGGCGCTGTCCAGCGATGACCCGGCGGTCAAGACGGTCGGTGCACGCCAGCTGGTTCCGTCAGCCGTCGATCACGGCTGACGGAATGCCGCCGGTCAGTTGTGCGTGCCGTCGTAGAGGCGGTAAATCGCAGCGTGGTCCAGGTCGCCGTCGCCGAGTTCCATGAGCTTCAGGTAGAGTTCGCGGACCAAGGATGTGATCGGCAGGTCGGGGCCGTGGATGGCGGCGAAATCGAGCGCCTGGCGCAGGTCCTTCTCCTGTACCGAACTCCGCCCGCCCGGGGCGAAGGATCCGGTCGCCATGCGTTCGCCGTGCATGTCGAGAATCCGGCTTTCGGCGAATCCGCCGCGAATGGCGTCCCGCACCTTGCCAGGATCGACGCCGGCCGCCTTGGCGAATCCCAGAGCCTCGGAGACCGCGCCGATGGTCAGACCGACGATGATCTGGTTCGCCGCCTTGGCAATCTGGCCGGCACCGGAATCACCGACGAGGGTGATGCGCTTGCCCATCGCTTCGAAGACCGGCAATGCCCGGCGGAACACCGTTTCGTCGCCGCCGACCATGATGGTCAATATGCCCTCGACCGCGCCGACCTGGCCGCCGGACACCGGCGCATCCAGCATGGCGGCTCCCTTCTCGGCGACTGACCGTGCAAAACGCCGGTCGGCCTCGATCTCGGTGGTGCCCATGTCGATCAGGATCTTGCCGGCGGACAGGCCGGCGACGGCGCCGTCATCTCCCTCGATGACGGATTCTGCAGCCGGCGTGTTGGTGACGCAGACAATGACGATGTCCGCGGCTTCTGCGACCTTGCGGGGCGTGCCGGGAGCAATCATGCCTTCAGCCGTCAGTTCTTCGACGACGGCCTGGCTGCGATTGTGGATGAAGAGTTCCGCCCCGGCCCTGGCGAGGTTGCGCGCCATCGGCTTGCCCATCAGGCCGAGCCCGATGAAGCCGATCTTCATGCCTGCAAGACTTTTTCCGGTCATGTCCTATTCCACCGCGTACTTGGCGCCGACACCCTTCTCGATGGCCGCGGCCGTCAGCCGGTCGACCCCGAATTCGTGACGCATCATTTCGAGAAGGCGAAGTTCGCTCTGGTCGACCTTGCGGTCGGCCGCGGCCACTTCACAGGCGAGGGCATAGGCGGTCTCGCGCAACTTGTGGGGCAGCGCCGCCTTGATCAGACCGATCGCTGCGTCGATCCCGTCCTCCTGGTCAAGCAACGACAGGCAATCGCCGGCTATGCGCGGCATGCGTGTCTTGTCGAAGGACTTGAAGGCCGGAAGATATTCCACGACATGGCCGATCAGGTTGAGTTCGGATTCCCGGATTTCGGAATCCGCCGCCGATGTCACGACCATGGCGTAGATGAGCGCGCTTTGCGCGTCGAGCATTGGATGTCTCCGTTCGTTGTTCCGTCGAATGTATGTTTGACAGGAGGGGGTGGCAATTACCGTTCGGTTTTTTCCGAATGATGAACTGCCTGTGATGGCCATTACTTCTTCTTTCCGGATTTTGCGTCTATAGTTTCCGGGTTGGGACCTAAAGAACGCTAATGCCAGAAAAGGCGGGGAATATTCAGGTCAGGAACGAAAACGATGACGCGTCGTTCCTCAGGGCCATTCTGGATGCCGCGGATATCGGTACGGCAATCCTTGATCCTCAGGGGCGGATACTCCTGTGGACAACGGGGTTCGTGCGCATAACCGGCATCGAATCGGTGCAGGCTGAAGGCCGGAACATCGAGGACCTGGCATCGGGCAGGTCGATCCGGCAACTCGCCAATCTCGTCCGGGATACAGCCGCCGACGGCGTCACCCGCATCGTTCCTCCGAATGTGTTGCGGACCTTGTCGTCGTCGGCGCAACCCATGTTGCACGGGCTGGTGCGCCGCTCGGAAGATGCCGGTCTCGGGGCGGCCTCGATCCTGCAGATCGTCGATCTCGCCGAGGCGGAGCCTTCGGAGCATGACTGGGTCATCGCGATGCTGGATGCGGTGCCCGACAATGTCAGCCTGATCGATGGCGAGGGGCGCTGGCTGTTCGCCAACCGCCGCATGAAGGAGCTGTTCGGCCTGCCGGACGACGGTCTGGCCGGGCATACCCTGGAGGATATCGTCGCCCTTTCCGGTCAGAACAAGGCGCTTTTCGGCGCGGCCTTCACCTACACCAGGTCAGCCTGGGCAGTCGGCAAGCAGATTTCACGGGAGGAAACGGTCGCCCACGACGGCGGGGAAGAGCATCTCTACCAGTTCGTCCAGATACCGCTGTTCCGCAAGAACAAGCACCGGAAAGGGATGATCACGATCCTGCGCGATCTGACGGATTCCCGTGAGACTGCCGCGCGGATCGAGTTCCTCGCCCACCATGACAGCCTGACCCGCCTGCCCAACCGTGTTTTGTTTCGCGACCGCCTGAAGAGCGCCATCGCGCTTGCCAAGCGGACCGGCGACCAGATCGGTCTTTGCCTTGTCGACCTGTCGCGCTTCCGCGAGATCAATGAATCGATGGGACACCATATCGGTGACGAACTGCTCCGCCAGGTCGGTGAGCGCCTGATCGAACGTGCCCGCGATTCGGATACCGTCGCCCGGCTGAGCGCTGATGAGTTCGGCGTGATCCTGACCCAGCTCCGTTCGGAAGACGGTGCGGCGACGGCAGCAGAAGGCCTGCTCCAGACCATGCATGCGCCGTTCATGGTGGACGGTCATCAGATCGGCCTGTCTTCCTGCATCGGCATGTCGATGTATCCGACCGATTCAACCGATCCGGACGAGCTGCTGAAGCATGCGGATCTGGCATTGTCGCGCGCCAAGCTCATCGGTCCGAATACCTACAGCTTCTTCGTGGCCGGCATGAACGAAGAGGTGCAGATGCGCCGGCTGCTCGAGAACGACCTTCGCCGGGCGCTCGCCGAGAAGCAGCTGGAACTCTATTACCAGCCTCAGATCGATTCGCGGACAGGCGAGATCTGCGGTGTCGAATCGCTGGTCCGCTGGCGGCATCCGGAACGGGGGCTGCTGGCGCCCGGGCTCTTCATTTCCATCGCGGAAAGCACTGGGCTGATCATGCCGATCGGCGACTGGATTCTCGACCAGGCAGCTAACCAGGCGCGCGAATGGGCGGAGGAGGGGATATTCAACGGCACGATGGCGGTCAACCTCTCGCCGGCGCAATTCAACAACAAGGACGCGCTGTCCATCATTCTCGGGTCATTGGAACGTTCCGGCGTCGATCCGAGAATGATGCAGGTCGAGATCGTCGAGAGCATGGCGATGTCAGATATCGATGCGACGATCGGCGTGCTGCAGCAATTGCGGCAGATCGGCGTGTCGATATCGATCGACGATTTCGGCACCGGCTATTCATCGCTGAACTATCTGAAGAAGCTTCCGGTCGACAAGATGAAGATCGACCGGTCGTTCGTCGTTGACATCGGCGTCCATTCCGGCAACGAGGCGATCATAACCGCCATCGTCGATCTCGGTCACAGTCTCGGCATGAAGGTGAATGTCGAGGGAATCGAGACGGAAAGTCAGCTCGAGTTTCTGAAGAAGGCCGGGGTGGATGAATTGCAGGGCTACCTGGTCGGAAGGCCCATGCCAGCCGAGGATATGGCGGCGCTTCTGAAGGCGCGCAAGTCCTTAGCGTTCATTCCGGGTTCCTGACGGATAGGACATGAGGCTCCGAATCAATGTTTTCCGGCGATACATCCAGGAATTTCCAGAGCCCGATAAACATTCTCGGCTGGCCGTCAGTTTCTTCAAGCGGACAGATCAGGCGATTGAAACCCATTGATGTCGAACCGGCGAATTCGACAGCCCGTTTCCAGAAGTGCGGTTTCCCGGTTTTACTCAGGCCGCCATACAGGTCATATGCTATCTCGGTCGTGAGGGCATCCCAGACATCATCAATAAGGCGGCCTGTCAGGTCCCTGCCGATATACACCTGGTGAGTTGATCCGAAGTAGCGATAGCGCAGTTTTCGACTTTTTCCGTCGTCGAACCATTCGATGATGGCGTAACGGGCGGTTAGTGATGGCACGGCGAGAAGATCGAAAGCCCTTCTGGACGGTATGATGGTCCCCCCGGCGGTTAGTGATTTCCAGTAGTCCATGAACAGGTGGAATTCCGGGTCGGCCTGTTCAGGCAGACCGGAGTCCTCAGCCTGTACCATTGCTTCCGCGCCTCGCCATTCATTCACTTCCTGCGTTTTGCTATAGTGAATTTCCCGTCTTTCATGGCAGCGTTGCCTTGCGTTTCGTCGTACGTCCAGGCTCCGATGAACATGTTCACGGACTGCCTGTCGCTGGCGAGAGGGCAGAGAACGCGGATGAAGCTGATTGAAAAGCCACCATCTGTTTCGACGGAGCGTTCCCAGTAATGCGGTTGCCGGGTTTCCGTTATATGCGCAAACAGACGGCGCGCATCCTCGCACGAACGCTCGTCCCAGACTTCGTCGAAGAACTTTCCTGTCAGTTCACGGCCGGACTGATCCCGGTGCCGGGTTCCGACAAAGCGATACATGTCGCGCAGCCCGCCCTCCGTCGGGACCCTCTCGATAATCATCATGCTCGGTACGATAGCGGGCAGCGCGAGCAGATCGAAATCAGCCCGCGACGGCAGCAGGCCAGCACCGGGAACAAGCGACAGCCAGTAGTCGGTGAACTGACGAAGTTGGTTCGGCAGGTCGTCAGGCAGATCATCAAATCCACGATAGCCCATCAGTTGTTGTCCGGCTCCTGCTTCTCTGTCCGGTCGCCACCGGCATCGAAGGATCGCAATTCCGCACCGGTTTCCGCAAGCCCCGT